>JAKIZN010000164.1 GCA_022708005.1 Bacteroidota bacterium
TAGCCCCGACAACGTATCCCGCTTGTGTGAAGCTATAGCGATTCGATGTATTATTGAGCACATGCTTGTAAATTTCCAAACCGTCCGCCTTTAACTTTTGATAATCAAACGAGCCTTTGTTCGATGTCAGAGCAAGTATAAAGACAATTTTTTCCTCGAAAGCAAAAAATGGATCGATGGAATCAGTTCCCATATATGGATTTACGGTTATAGAATCAGCACGAAAATGCTCAAAAATGCTTTTAGCATAAGCGGCTGAAGTATTGCCAATATCGCCACGCTTTGCGTCTGCAATGGTAAAAGCATCGCTTGGCAGCAATTCTAACGTTTTCTCTATTGCGGCAAAGCCTTCGCTGCCATACTGCTCATAAAAAGCAAAATTTATCTTATAAGCTGCGGCTAAATCACGGGTTGCTTCGATAATCATTTTATTGAAGTCTAACACTCCGCTTATGTTTTTGGCGAATCCATTCGGCATTTTTGAAATGTCGGTGTCCAGCCCGACACATAGCATATTGCCTTTGCTTTCTAAAGATGCTATTAATTTTTCGTAAGATGTCATATTTAATTTGGCACGCTATTTTTAAAGTTTGTGTATCTCGTTGTAAATAAATTAGCTTCAGTTGGTGGCGGGACGCTGTTCCGCTCTATTAAATTATCAATTTTCTTAATCCTTTCCTGTGGCAAAGGATGAGTCGAAAGAAGTTCTTCGAGCTTATTGCCCGATTGGTTTTCGCCAATTTTTTCAAAAAATAACTTTGTCGCGCCTGGATACCAATTTGTCGATTGCAAATATTTGAAAGAATATTCGTCGGCTTCGTATTCGTCATCGCGGCTATTTTTGAGAAATGCCAGACCAGTCAGCAAATTAGCCGCTATTTCTTCAAGCACAGAAGGGTTATTGCCTAATATCAATCCCAATATGATAGATGCGCCGTATTGTTTGGTCATTCTCCGCGTGGCGTGGCGGCGTTCGGCGTGAGCTACTTCGTGTGCAAGAACGGCAGCCATAGTTGCTTCATTATCGAGAAATTTTATTAAGCCTTTATAAACATATAAATACCCGCCCGGTGCGGCAAAAGCATTAACTGTACTAGTGTTAATGATTTTCACTTGATATGCAAAAGTCCCTTTGTATTTTATTTCTGGCGAATTTGTAATAGTATTGACTATGTCTTGCAGATAAGCGGTTGCTTGCTGGTCATTTAAAATTGGATATTCATTTGGATTAGCCGTAATTTCGGCATCAAGTTGCTGACCAAGCTGAATATCATCTGACGCCGAGAATAGATTAAAATCGCTTGGGCTAACTGAGTCGTCGCATCCATTGAAAGATAGCGGTGCTAACAACAAAAGGAATGAAATCCATATTTTCTTACCATTCATTAATGTTCTTTTCATTTTTAACCTCGATTATACTATAAACTTATGTCAATAACCAATACGAAAATAGCGAATAATAATTACACAGAGTATTATTTTTTTTCAAAAATTTTCAGCATCGGGTGCATTTTATCGGCGTCATCAACGAGTTCTTTTTGCAGTGCATTGAAAGTCTTAACTTTAGCTCTTTGCACAATGAGCGAAGCCAGCACGCTCGAAAGCACTAACGGCAGTATTAAATCATAATTTTTACTGATTTCAAAGAGAATAATACCGCCAGTCAGAGGAGCACGAAAAGTGCCAGAAAGCACAGCACCAGCGCATACCGTGGCGTAAAGTCCCGGATTCGCGTCTGGAACAATGAATTGCAGCAGCAAACCAAACGCAAATCCAAACATAGCGCCAGCTTTAATGGCGGGCGCAAAGGTGCCTCCCGAAGAGCCGCTCGCTAACGTAACGGCGTTTGATATTGGCTTGAGCAGGAACGACGCTACCGCCATCAGTAGGAATAAAATATAATGATAATTTTTATTGATAAACGGGATAAAAAACTCTAGGAAAGACATATCGAGCAAGGCATATCCTTTGCCAGCGATTACACTATTAATTGGCGTATAAGTTGCTTCGAGCATAGTGGGAAAAAGGCTCGCCAGCGCTCCTACCACTAATCCTCCAAGTGCAGGCTTAAGCGGAGCGGGCACTTTTCTGAGTAATCTAACTGTTATATCAGATGTAGAGTTATACGTTTTTAGATAATAAACGGCTATAAACCCGCTGAGTACGCCCGCTATGCCGAGATATATGTATTCGTTTAAGGGCACAGTTGCAAGATGCGGGGGGGCAATAAGTAGTGGCTCATCGCCAACTAATATTCTCGTGGTTGCAGTCGAAGTTATGGAAGCGACTACGAGTGCAACAAATGAGCGAACGCTAATTACCCCAATAATAGCTTCAGTTGCAAAAATAATCCCACCGAGTGGAGCGTTAAAAATAGCGCTAATAGCAGCCGCGGCGCCTGCACCACAGAAAATTCTAACGCTATTGGCGTTAAGTCGAAAGATTTGAGAAACAGATGAACCTATTGCAGCGCCGAGCACTACGGTTGGTCCTTCACGACCGGCTCCACCGCCAGTAGAAATTGAAATTGCAGAGTACAGCATAGATTTAAAAGAATTTCGCCAATCTATTTTCCCACCGCTATAAACAAGCGCTTTGACCACTGTTTCCATACCTTCGTGAGTAACGTTCTTGAATATTGTCTGCCTCATTATGCCAATTATCAAGCCTCCGAGCATTGTTATTAGCGGGAAAATAACAAAGCCCAATTTTGTCATATATTTACGATCTGTAACTAAAAATTGAACAGCGGAAAGCGAGAAAAGCATTACTTCGTGGAATAGATAAACAAATATTCCTATAAGCATGCCGATTAATGAACTTATAATCAAAGTGCCATAGTCAGAGTTTTTGTATTTGGCTAATCGTCTGAATCTAAGGATAGTTTGTTTTATTTTGGTAAACATTTTATTTCACTATCCTAAACATTGTTGTCAACGTAAATCATTTTATTAAAGCCGATTTGCACTTTTATGCATTTCTGCAACCAATAAGTTTATTTTGCAATAAATATAATTATACAAAAATATAAAAAAACAATGACATTGTAGCCATTGCTTTGTTAATTTATTCTAAATAATGCAAGGGAAAGTTCCTATTGTCTATTTGCAGTTTTCCAGGGGCTGTCTCATAAGGTTACTGATACATTATTTGAGTTTATTTTAATCCCGAAGGGATTTGATGTTTGTAGAAAATAAGATTGCATAACCTAATGCGACTCCTACGGAGTCGTATAAATCTCCGATTATTCATTACTACAAACATTTGCCCCTTTCAGGGTCGTTGCTTTTTGGCTTTAAGATGTCCTACACATCGAAGGTGTAAGACATCTGGGGAATAGCGGAGGCTCTTACCTGTTACCAGCCCCATCTGGCTCACAGCGGATAGCCAATGGAAAAGTTTCTATTGCATTATTTAGAATAAAAATAAATCAATAGGGTAGAGGCTCTATTGCACGAAGCGATAAACAAAAAGTCTTCCGAGTGTAAATCTGCGGAAGACTTTTTTCGATGTTTGCGATTGAGAATAGCTATTTTTTGCTTCTTCTAATTAGAAGGAATACCAAAATGGCTACGACTATAAGTAGCAAAATTATTCTAATAGCGTTTTCAGAGAAAAATTTTGCAAACTTCTCTCCAAAAGATAAATTTGCTGATTCAATTGTGGTTTTGAAGTCGGTGATTGCAACTTCTATTTCCGATGCATAGTTATCTGTGCAAGGAATGCCTATTTCCTTGAAACGATACACCAAATCATTTCCAGAGGAAATATAATCGTCAATTACAGGCAAGTGCATTCTATTTTCTTTAAAATAGTTCATAGCCGAATCCAAAAATATTTGATCCCGCTTTAAGCCATCTAAAGTAAGCAGAAAATTGTTTTTCAATAGCTCAGCAACTTGGCACTCGGACTGATCTAACGAGTCCTGTAGCGTAGCAGGCAATTGGTCATACATTTCATTTCTATTGGAACTAGCTGGAAGCAACTTCAATATGCGACTAATTGTTCCCCTACTGGATTCGAGCAATTCTTTTGTTTGCACATTTTCTTGCTGGAATTTTTTATTAATGCTTTGCAACTTTTTAGATTCTTTGTCGAGCTTGTTAATCCTCGCAGTAAGTTGCTCTATTAACACTTTTAATTGCACATTTTCAGCGTATAAACTATCGCCACGAGCTTCAGATTCTTTTAAGTAACCAGAGGTTATCTCCAAATCTTCCTTTGTTTTAGATAAGTTTTCTTTTGTTCTTAAATAATTATCGTAATCTAACTTTTTGGATTTAGCGTCTTGGATCATTTTCGCTGTGAGCCTTTGATTTACCTCGCCGAAGTAATTTTTATCAATTTTTATCGCGTCGTTCAAAATTTTTAAGTCGCTGCTATTTAAAGATTCTACATCTTTGGAAAGAACATTTTGCACCTGCGAGTAAAATTTCTGAAAGTCGTTGTCCTGTGGCTGTGCTTGGGCAGTCATAACTGCCAAGACAATGGCTAATAAGGCTATAAATGATTTTTTCATTAGTTACTCTCCGACCTTTGCTGCTTTAACATTTGTCCACTTATCTTTAATGTCGTCGAATATGTATTCCTCCGACTTGTTTTGCGAAATTGCCTTCAATTGACCATAAAACAACTCGAAAGAAACGAT
>JAKIZN010000165.1 GCA_022708005.1 Bacteroidota bacterium
TATATTCGGCGCTATAAACTCCGCTGATAGTCCTTGTTACAGCATTATGGCGACCGCAAACTTTTTCGATAGCATACGAAATTTCGCCCAATGATGCACGCTTTTGAGCCGCTTCAACTGAAAGCTCCAGCAAGTTCCCTTCGCCAGTTTCTACGCATTTTGTAATTCTATTTAAAACATCTTCGACGTCTGCTTGATTGCGATTAGCCCGCAATTGCTCTAACTTCTTGATTTGCTGTAATCTTACCGCTGTATTATCTATATCTAAAATTTCGAGCGGATCTTCTTTTGTCAGTTGATATTTATTTACGCCAATAATAACCTCCGAACCCGAATCAATTCGAGCTTGACGGCGAGCAGACGCTTCTTCGATCCTCATCTTTGGGATTCCAGATTCAATAGCTTTAGCCATTCCGCCGAGCGATTCAATTTCTTCGATATGCGACCAAGCCTTGTCCATCAACTCTTTCGTTAATTTTTCTACATAATAAGAGCCTCCCCAAGGATCGATGACATTGCATATACCTGTTTCCTCTTGCAAGTAAATTTGGGTATTGCGAGCAATACGAGCCGAGAAGTCAGTCGGCAGAGCTATTGCCTCATCAAGCGCATTAGTATGCAATGATTGAGTATGCCCAAGCGCTGCAGCCATAGCTTCAATGCAAGTGCGGGCAACGTTATTGAACGGATCTTGTTCGGTCAAACTCCAGCCAGACGTCTGCGAGTGAGTTCTCAAAGCTAATGATTTTGGATTTTTGGGATTAAATTGCTTGATGATTTTAGCCCACAAAATACGAGCGGCTCTCATTTTTGCAATTTCCATAAAATAATTCATTCCAACAGCCCAGAAGAACGAAAGTCTCGGAGCAAAAGCATCTATATCAATGCCCGCTTTGATGCCAGTTCTGACGTATTCTAATCCGTCGGCAAGAGTATAGCCCATTTCTAAATCTGCTGTGGCGCCTGCTTCTTGCATGTGATAGCCCGAAATAGATATGCTGTTGAACTTTGGCATATAGCGAGAAGTGTATTCAAAAATATCCGCGATAATTTTCATCGAAGTTTCCGGCGGATAAATATATGTATTACGAACCATATATTCTTTCAAAATATCATTTTGGATAGTGCCAGAAAGTTGCTCTAACTTTGCACCTTGCTCTAATGCTGCGACGATATAGAACGCCAGCACTGGCAATACGGCGCCGTTCATAGTCATCGAAACAGATATTTTATCGAGCGGGATGCCGCTAAAAAGCGTTTGCATATCTAATATACTATCAACTGCCACTCCAGCCTTGCCGACATCGCCAACGACTCGCTCATGGTCGGAATCATAGCCGCGATGGGTAGCCAAATCGAAAGCCACCGATAAACCTTTTTGACCTGCGGCTAAGTTACGGCGATAGAAAGCATTTGATTCTTCTGCAGTAGAAAATCCAGCATATTGGCGAATAGTCCAAGGGCGTGCCACATACATCGTAGGATAAGGACCGCGCAAGTTGGGCGCTATTCCAGCCGTGTAATTGGTATGCTCCAAGCCTTTGGTGTCATTATGCGTATACAGCGGTTCTATGCCTATACCTTCAAGAGAGCGAACTACCAGTTCTTGGAACGCTTTATTAGCTTCGTGTTCTGCTTTGTTGAGCCAAGCATCGTAATCTGTACCGTTTTGACCGAAATCGAGCTTCATATTTGAAAAATCGGGTGTTTTCATATTAATATCTCCAATTTAAATTAATTTAAAATGCCGATTTCTTTCATCAATCCGGAAAGAAAATCATAAATGTTAGTTTTAATATGAATAAAGTCATCAACCCCAGCGGATTTAAACGATTCTACTAAATCAGCAGGATAGCCAGCAAGGATTAGCTTAGCGTTTGGCTTTATTTCTTTAAACTTCTTGGCAAATTCAGGGACAATCGCAGCATAGCGATCATCAGTAGAGCATATCACATATACCTTATAATCTGTTGGCTTTACTTGTTCTATGCCAGCGGCGGCGTCCATTGCGCCGTCTGTATTGGCTATTCCAAATCCAGCTACTTGGAAAAAATCTGTAGAAAAATCGTTGCGTGCTTTGTATTCTTTCAACTGTCCGAAATTAACAAAGCATAATTTTGCAGATTTCGTATCTTTTGCCGAAGCAATTTGTGTGGCTTGCCTTAAATCCTCGAAAATAGCACCCATTCTATATGCTTCGATTGGCTTAATCTCAGTAGCATCAGTGCCTAATACTTCAGTTGCTTCGATTAATTCAGCAAGATTGGTGCATCCACTAAAAGCGTTGATTGCCTTTTCAAATGATTTGCTTCTATCGCTTAAAAATACTTTGCGGTATTCATTTACGGCAGCTTCGCAGCTTGGATCTGTGCATTTTTCTGCATGCTTAGCAATAAAGCTATTTATTTCATTGACATTCACTTCGAGCAAAGTCTCAACTGGCTTTTCGAGCAAGTTTGGATATTTATTCGTGCCGAGTAATGTGTCGCGACGCGATGCAATGTTAGATTTTCGAGCAACAGCGGTTTTTGCAATTTCATCTTGAATAAAGCCAGTTTTCAGCGATTCGAGCATACCGCCTTTGGATTCGACTTCACGGAACGCATCCCACGCTTTATGGGCAATTTGATTAGTTAAAACTTCAAGATACCACGAGCCGCTTGCGGGGTCTATCGTATCGGTGATATGCGCTTCGTGCAATATAACTGATTGTATGTTTTGTGCTACGCGGTTTGAGAACTCACCCGATAAGCCAAGTTCTTCGTCGTAAGTGCCGACATTCAAACTTTGACAACCGCCCAAAACGGCTGATAGCGCTTCGGTAGTGCCACGAAGTATGTTTACGTTAGGGTCAAATTTTGATTTATTTATTCTTGAAGTCGAAGCGTTGATAATCATTTTCTGGGATTCTTCGTTGCCTCCAAATTCCTTTATTATTTTTGCCCAAAGTATGCGCGCCGCTCTAAATTTGCTAATCTCAGTGAAAAATTTAGTGCCGATGGCGAACTCAAAGCTAATGCTCTGGGCAGCATCATCAATTTCAAGCCCGCGATGCAAAAGCTCGCGAATAAGATAAGCGCCTTCTGCTATTGCATATCCAACATCTTGAACAGAACTGCTGCCACCATTGAAAAATGTCTCAGCATTCACACTAAGCACTCTTGCTTTGCTGCCGACGGATTTTTTCCATTTGATTAGCTGTTCAGCGTCGTCAATCAATTTAGAAATAGGAATGCTTGGCTTTCCTTTTAACTTCAATTCGTTCAACGGGCTTATGCCAAAACTGATGCAAACATCTTCTGGCTTAATATTTTGTTTTGCCAAATGCGAGCAAAGCATTGCCGCAAGCTCCATCCCGAGCGAATTAGATTTGACCATCAGCGAAACGCAACTAAAATCCACATCTTTCAAAGCAACTTCAACATCAGCCGCAGAAGAAAGCATCAAGGATTTTGTGCAAGATGTTGCAGAGTAATTTTTGGGCGAAATAGCAAATTCTTCATTCGGAGTAATAACAACTGCGTTCTGCCCTTTTTCTAATCCATTAATTAAAAATTTATTAAAAAGTTCGGGGGTAGGGCTAGCTATTCTTTGAGCAATTGCCCAACCATTTTTCTTGTAGCCCAATCTTTCGTTAGAACGAAGAAAAGGGTACTCGCCGGGCAAATTTTCCAACAGCGGTTCTAAATTTTTGACATCTTTTTGGGAGTAAATTGGCTGCAAATCAATGCCTTCATAAGTCTTTGTAATCAACTTCTTTTCAAAAGGCACTCCGCCGAGAGTTTCCTCAGCCGCAGCTTTCCACTCTTCATAAGTCGGAAATGGAAATATATCCGACAAACGCATACTTTCTTGTGACATAGCTTATTCACTTAATATGTTTTTAAAAAGCAACAATTTAAATCGGCTTATGCTTAAAAGCTGTGCCGATAAAGTACCGATTGTGAAAAAATCACTCAATACTTTCAAATAACCGAAAATACCAATAAAAACTTATTCAAAATTATGATATTTTTTTGAATTTACATAATTTAATCTAAAATAAGTCGAATTTTCTCGATAAAATTTTATTGAAAAATCATTGCGGCGATTCCTTCTTTGTATGGAAATCTTTCGAAATGTATGTGTATAGTACGGGGATAACAACCAACGTTAGAACAAGCGAGAACAGCAAGCCACCAATAATTGCAATTCCAATAGGTGTGCGGCTTTGTGAAGCTGCCCCCAAGGCTAATGCAATTGGCAATGCACCGAAAACTGTAGCAAGCGAAGTCATTAAAATTGGACGAAATCGCTGCTTAGCAGATTCGACTACTGCCTCGTGCAAACTCATTCCAGCTTCTTTCTTTTGATTTGCAAATTCGACAATCAAAATACCATTTTTGGTTACAATTCCAACTAATATGATAATTCCAATTTCGCTAAATATATTTAATGTAGTGCCAGTTAGCCATAGCGAAATAATCGCGCCAGTCATCGCAAGCGGCACAGTGAGCATAATAACAAGCGGGTCGCGAAAACTTTCAAACTGCGCTGCCAGCACAAGAAATACCAGCACAAGAGCTAATATAAACTCAAACATCAAAGTATTCGAACTTGTTGCAAATTCTTTCGATTCGCCTGCTAAATCAGTTGAAA
>JAKIZN010000166.1 GCA_022708005.1 Bacteroidota bacterium
TGGCAACGACGCCAAAGCTAAAGAAGCACTGCGAACTGTAAAAAAGATTACTATTATCAGTTTCGACCCTCAAAAAGATAAAAACATACAAAAAGGCAAGCAGTTTGCATCGGATATTAAAAGCATAAAGCCGACCGATTACGAAGAAATGCTATCGCTCAACGAGGGAGGCAACCAAACCAAAATGTTTATCAAAATCGATGGCAAATCGCAAAGCGAGTTTTTAATGTTTGCAACGAAGCAAAACAATGAAGCAGTAATTATTTACCTCAGTGGGGACTTTGATAAAACGCAAATTTCCACTATCGGTAAATCGCTGCAAAAAAGAAAATAAAAAAACATTTGTTTATTTAAAAAATATTGCTTAATTTTGTATTCTCTTTTCGGGGTATAGCGCAGTCCGGCTAGCGCACCTGGTTTGGGACCAGGGGGTCGGGGGTTCGAATCCCTCTACCCCGACAAGCCCTCTCAAATTCACTTTTTAACGACTATCTATAAATCTATATGCAAAGCAAAAATAAGCCATTGCCTCCGAAGCGAGTTAAATCAAAAAAAAGCGAACCGAAAGATGATTCTATTCGCTTGAATAAATTTATCGCCGAATCTGGCTATTGCTCACGCCGCAAAGCTGATGAGTTTATTGCAGAAGGTGCAGTCAAAGTTAATAAAAAAGTCGTTACAGAACTTGGCACTAAAGTGCATCCGGGCGATATTGTTACCGTCAAAGGCGATCCCGTTAGCTTGCAATTGCATAACATATATATAGCACTGAACAAGCCCAAAAATATTATCACAACGACAAGCGACGAACTCGGCAGAAAAACTGTTTTAGATATAGTAAAAAAGCATAGCCGCATATTTCCAGTCGGCAGGCTCGATAGGAATACAACGGGAATTATCTTGCTAACAAATGACGGCGAGTTTGCTTATCGGCTAACCCACCCAAAATTCAGAGTGATGAGGGAATATCACGTAAAACTTGATAAGCAATTGAAAGTAGAAGACGCAGAAAAAATTGTCGTAGGAGTCGAACTCGAGGACGGCAAAACTGCTCCTTGCGAGCTATTTATCAATCCAGAAGACCATTCCAAAGTTGCTATCACGCTCACCGAAGGGAAAAATCACGAGGTAAAGCGAATATTTGAGCATTTTAATTATGAAGTAAAGCAGCTCGACCGAAAAATGTTTGCAGGCATTACTACAAAAGGTCTCGCCAAAGGCGAATATCGCCACCTTTCTCGCAAAGAACTCCAGCAATTGAAAAAAATGCTCGGGCTTCCGTTTTAATTGAAATAATTCATTAAGAACTCTAACTGACTACATTTTAGACAAGGAGGCATGCCTCCTTGCCTTTTGTCTGAATCACGATTCTCAGGATTAAAAGATTAACAAGATTATTTTGTTACTGTTCGATTTCTTTCTTATCCAGGTAATCCTATAATCTTGTAATCCTGATTCAGACTGTAAAAATAGATGTCCTACACCTCGAAGGTGTAGGACATCTGGGGAAATACGGATAGGCAATGTGCATTATTTCGTTTTAATTTATATTCATTTTTAAATTTTTTTCTATACTCTTCGTCAAACATTCTTGATAATGTTATCGTTAAGTTAAGAGGGATTGCCTAATGAGAAAAATGTTGATACTGCTTGCTTTTTTCTTGTCGCTAAATGCTTATTCGCAGGAGGAGAGCCTGCCCAAATCTTCAACCACAGTAAAATATTACGATGCAACCGTTCCGCAGGAACTGCATACGAGAATCAGCGACTTTTTCAAACTAGTCATTCGCGCCGAGTATGAAAATGCTTATAAAGAATTGCTGAAAAACTCGCCATTGCTGCGAAAAGACAAAGAACTTGTCAATTTGACAACTCAAACAGAAAAAGCAGCCGAGATTTATGGAGCAATAAAAGGCTTTGAAGCTGTCGATGCCGAAGTTGCATCAAATTCTCTTATTAAATGTCGTTATTTGGGGCTGAATACTCGCTATCCGATGAGATGGGTTTTCACGTTTTATAATTCGCCTGCGGAGGGCTGGATTATAACTAATATTAAATTCGACGACCAAAGCGATTACTATTTCCGACAAGATTAGCTATATCAGCGGGCAGCAAGCTCGCTAATTTGCGATATTTTGTTTGCTGCCAATTGCTTGCTTTAGCTCGAAAACGTAGTATTTGCCGTATTCTGCTATTAGCTTATAGTTGTCGTTGATGAAGTCATCGAGTATGAAAATATTTGAGGATAGCGATGAAGCATTTGGCTCAAATGTGTCGCTATCATATAAAATTGCAAAACGCACTTTCTTGTTGTGGAGCGAATTGATAATATCGTTCTGAATTGCATATTCTGTTGCCTGCTTTGGATGAAGTTCATGATACTTCGTAGGCGATTTTTTTTGAGCAAGGTAATATAGCATAATATCATTGATGAAAATTCTATCGTGGCTTGAGCAGCCAGAATAAATATACTCATCTTTGCAATTTTCCGATAGAAAATCAAGCAATTTGTTGTATTCGCCGCCGAATGCTTTATCTACCTTGATTCCTTTAGCAACATTAGAGTTAATAGCAATTGAGTTATGCGAAAAATAAGCATTATTGAAACTTTGTGCTTTTTTAGCAAGCGGAATTATCGTGAAAAAGGCTAAAAGAGCGATAATCAAATATTTGCTTGGACGCTTAGCCTGTGCGACTAATGTCTGCACTGCCGGCAGCGCAAAAAGTAGCGAAGGCAGTATATGCTCAAATTCGCTTCGAGTCGCGGCGTGCATAAGCAATACAGTTGAAGCTGAAAGCGTTGCAAAAAGTAACTTTTTCTCTTCTGCAAAAGCATTCTTTTTCTTTATGAACAAGCTCAAAGATGTGAAAATTATTACTACTGGAGCGTAAAACATAAGCGATTGCCATACGCTAAATATTATGCTTTGCAAGCCGCCCCCAGACGCAGCGGCAGACAGCGGATTAGGCAAAGGCAGGCTTCTGCTTGAAGAAAATTTATTTAAGACAAATTCTATTGAATATTCGTAAAATTTGTTTAGCATTGAATAGCAACTTAGTATTTGAAAATAAACAAGCAAGAGAGCCAAAGCTAAAAGTAGTGAAATGATTGGATTCCTGAGGCTTGCCACTTCGCCGCTTTTGTATTCGAAATAATAATTAATTGCGACTACAAAAAAGAAATAGACGCCGAAGTCATGCCTTACAGCAAAAAGCAGCGGCAACAAAGCAGATATTGCTAAATAATGATAAGACGATTTGTTGTTGATAAGCAAATAAATAATTAGCAAGCTAACCATAACAGCTAATGGTGTTGCTCTTGCATACATTGGCGCTAACGAAATAATCATCAAACTCGCAGTCGGGGCAAATAGTGCATTTTTGCTCCGTATGCGTGCAATTTTATACACTATAAGCACGCTAAACGAACTTATGAATATAGTGAAAAGCCTTATGCAAAGAAGCTGACTGCCGAAAATCTTGATAAATCCAGCTTGAATATACAGCCAAAGCGGCGAATAAATTAGCCAAAAATCTTTATAGGGCAACTCTGACTGTAGGATGCGATTAGCTCCCACAATGCCTACGCCTTCATCATAAATATTTATGCCAAAGTTGCTTCCTAACGCTAAAAATATAAACGAAACACAGAAAATAACTATGCTTTTATATGCTTCTTGCTTGCTGTCCGAATATATTTTAAGGTTTGAAAGCATAGCCAAACGTGATTCCGTACACTAAGCTAACTCTGCTTCCCACAACGTCTGCATAAATTGTCGGAGCGACAGAAACATTGTCGAAATGGAAAGAATACGAACCGCCGAATCTCATCAAAAATCTGACTTGGCTTGTTTTGTGGATTTCATCAATTTCGAGCGAATCTAAATTTTGATATATGACCGATGGCGCTGCGACAAACTTAACTTCGTCCCAAGGCTGCAAGGTAAATGCGCTGCCAAAAATAAGCTCGCTGCGCTTGCTAAACGCACCTTCGACAAATGCGCCAACTCCTATGATTGGATATACATTAGGAAAGAAATAGGTATAGTCCAATCCAGTAGCAAAAGCGACTTCTCCATTATTTAACTGCGAGGAAGCTCCCATAAAAAGCCCAAGATGATGGTGGTGAAATTCGCTTTCCGTCTCGGTAATTTCTTCGTCTGGAATAGAGAACCAATCATCTTGCGAATATGCCGTTCCAAAATTTAAAGCCAATAATAGCATCAATATTGATAAGTATTTCATTGCACATTTTCCAAAATCAAATAAAATTCACTAAATTAGATAACAAAGTTAGTGCCAAAATTATATTTTTGAATGATAAAGAGAGCAATTATAATAGGTGCAGGGATTGCAGGGCTAAAAGCAGCAGTTGAACTTGTCAAATTAGGCTATGAAATAGACATCTTCGAGGCAAAATCAAATGTTGGCGGAAGGTGCTTTTCGATGACTGACACGGTAAGCGGCGATGAAATCGATAATGGGCAGCACCTTTTTGCAGCCGTTTATTCTGAATTTTTTGAGCTATTGAAAGACCTTGGCGCCGAGCATTTGGTTTATCCGCAAGAGAAACTCGAAATAGACTTTTACGACAAAAGTGGCAAAT
>JAKIZN010000167.1 GCA_022708005.1 Bacteroidota bacterium
GATTTCAGACGCAAGGAACTTTATAGCGCCATACAAAGCTACTTTCTACGCGAGCGTAGATTTGGCAAAACATCTTCGCAAGTGTCGAACGAAAACAGTAATCAAAAAGGAAACTATGTTCAATGGGTTATCAATGCTCTTAAAAATTCATAAATCAATAATAATAGCTGCGCTACTTTTCTTAACTAATATTATTGGACTTTATGCTCAAGGGCTGGAAGTTACTATTGCAGGTATTTCTGTGGAAGGTAATATTTTTTCGCATCCAGAAACGATTATTACGCTTAGCGGGCTGAGAGTTGGCGATAAAATTGCCTTGCCTGCCGACGATAAATTGCAAATTGCAATTAAAAATATATGGAAGAGAAAGCAATTTTCCGATGTTAAAATTGAAGTCGATAGATATACCAGCGCTGGTGCTTTTCTTAAAATTATCGTCAAAGAACTTCCAAGATTGAATAAAATAATTATCGAAAATAATGATGAAATATCAGAAAAAGATATAGCTCTTGCAGTAGGTAAAATACGCGGCGACGTAATTTCTCAATATGATATATACTTAATACGGAAGTCTATCAAAAGTCTATATGCGAAAGAAGGCTTGGCATTTGCCGAAGTTGAAGCAGAAATAAATATTTCCGATTCGTCGGATAAGTATGTAGATTTATATTTAGATATTAACGAGGGCGTAGATTTTAGAGTTCGCAGCATCGAATTTGTTGGCAATTCTCAAATGAGTTCGGGAGAGCTTCGCGGGGCATTTGATAAGACATTGGTCAAATCTTGGTGGCGATTCTGGCGAAGTGGCAAATTTAACTACGAAGATTACAAAAAAGATAAAGAGTTGCTGAAAAAATATTTCAAAAAGAACGGGTTTATTGAAGCAGAAATAATTCGCGATACCGTTATGTTTGATGAACTTAGCAAAGGCATTAATATCCTGATTGAGATTTACGAAGGTAATAAATTTTACGTTAGAAATATTGATTTCACAGGCAATACAATCCAAACCGATGAGACTTGAGTTTGAATCAGGTGATGTATATGACGATGAAAAGTTTTCGCTGAACTTGCAGGGTAACCAAGAATCAACAGATGCACTATCTCTTTATATGGATAATGGCTATTTGCAAGCTCGAATGGAGCCTAAAATCAAGAAAATATCAGCGGATTCGATAGATATTGAAATATCCGTTTATGAGGGAGATAGATATAAAATAGGTCGTGTGGAAATAGCGGGTAACGACAAAACTAAAGATAAAGTTATACGCCGCGAATTATTTACTCGTCCGGGCGAATTTTTCGACCGCTCTGCTATTATCCGCAGTATCAGAGCGTTGGGAATGATGAACTACTTTAATCCCGAAGCTCTGAAGCCAGACGTAAAGCCATCGGAAATTGATGCTACTTCTGTAGATATTATTTATAAAGTCGAGGAACGCTCCACCGATACATTTAACGCATCGCTTGGTTTCGCTGGCTCTTTCGGTTTGACCTTGTCAGCTGGCATTACTTTGAACAACTTTTCGATAACAGAGCCTTTGTTTGGCGGTGCGGGACAAGTTTTTAATTTAAATGCTGAAATCGGACAAATCACGCGATATAGAAATTTAAGTCTTGGCTTCACAGAGCCTTGGCTGTTCGACGAGCCGACAACGGTTGGCTTTAATATATACGATTCGCAATTAAGATATAATTATGACATTCGTAGAACAGGCATTGCCGTTAATTTCGGCAGAAGGTTTAAGTGGCCAGATGATTATTTCCGCGGCGATTGGAGCGCAAGAGTGCAGTTGAATGACATCGGCACTGAGTCGTCGTACTACTACCGCCCTGGTAAATATTCGGAAGTGTCAATATCCCAAAGAATTTCGAGAATTAGCTTGAATAATCTATTCTTTCCAACTGTCGGCTCAAGATTCTCTTTCTCGACTGACTTCGCGATGGGAGCCTTGGGAATAGGCTCAACAGATTATCTGAAAAATGAGTTGAGTTATGAAACATTTTTGCCATTAGTTAGCGTTGCTGGACTCGATAGGGTTGTTTTATATGTAAGCTCAAAGTTGGGATACGTCGCTGGAATAAAATCCGATACCACTCTTTCGCCGATTGAACTTTATCTTATGGGTGGCAATGGGTTAAGCGGATTTGGCGTTACTCCGCTGCGAGGATATGATGATAATACTATTGGTCCTACAACGGGCAGCAAAGTATTGGCTAAACACACTGCCGAATTAAGATTTGCTCTGTCGCTCAATCCTATGCCAATTTATTTCTATGGCTTTGCAGAAGCTGGCAACGTTTGGCAAAGTCTCAGAAAGACCGACCCATTTGATTTGAAACGAGCGGCGGGAGTGGGCATTCAAATGCTTATAAATCCTATTGGTATCTTTGGCTTTAGCTATGGCTATGGGTTCGATCCAATAACGGGTGGAGAGCAGCCATCAGGATGGAGATTTTTGTTCCATCTTGGACAGTAAATTGATTACTTTTTATCTATATAAATTTTATGGAGATTAAAATGAAGAAAATTCTTGTGCTAATAGCTGTAATTGCTATTTCTTTTTCAAGCCTTTATGCTCAAAAATCTAACACTGCTGCACCATCGGTAAGCATTGCTACCGTTGATGTCGAGACAATAGTTAAGGAATTGCCCGAGGCAATCGAAGCAGATAAGAAGCTAAAGGAAGTTGGTACGAAATGGCAAGATACAATTATTACTTGGCGAAAAGAGTTGGAAAGCAAGTACCAGCAATATCAAAAGCAAAAAAGCATGATGCCAACTGACCAGCAGCAAAAAGAAGAAGAAAGCCTCCAGGCGCTCAATATGAAAATCATGCAATACCAAGAAGATAAGTTCGGCAACCAAGGCGAGCTAAATGCTTTGAGAGACCAATTTTTAGAACCAATCAGAGTAAAAGTTAAAACTGCAATTGAAGCAGTTGCCAAAGAAGAAAAATTCAATTTGGTATTAGACAAAGCATCGCCAATTGTTATGTATTCTGAATCTAAATTCGATATTACATATAGAGTATTAGACCGCATTAAGCGAGATAAGTAATAATTTTAATTATGCAGCAAGGGGAAATTAGCCCTTGCTGCGTAAATTTATGGCTTAAGCCCATATTTGTCGGTATTTTTGTTATATTTGCATTATTAAGGTGTTTATTGACGATTTCTCCTCTTTTTGTTAATATGAACGGTAAATCAAAATGTATTTCAGACCTTATAAAATTGCCTTGTTGATATTTCTATTTGCAGCAATAGCAACAAATTCGTCCTTTGCCCAAAAAGTCGGTTTTATGTCATCTGAAACTATTCGCAAAAGTTTCCCCGAGGCGAAAGCTGCGGAGCAGAGAGTTCAATCAATGGTCGAAGAATGGAAGCGAGAACTTGCATCTATGAAGCAGCAAATTGATAATTTAGATTTTGAAATACGCAAAAATAGGCTTATATGGACGGATACTGAACGCGAGACAAAAGACAAGGAATTGCAAGAGCTTATTGCTGAGCGAGAAAAATATGCTAAATCGAAATATGAGCCTGCTGGCGAGTATGATGCGATAGTTAAGGAAGTGATGAAGCCAATAGAAGCTAAAATATTTGCAGCAGTTCAAGAAGTGGCAGCGTCGGAGAATTTTGATATAATTTGGGACCAAAGCACTCAGCCGCTCGCGTATGTGAATTTCAAATATGACATTACAGTTAAAGTATTGCGGAAATTAGGCGTTGACGTTACTCAATTAGAAAAAGAACTCGACGATAAAATTAAAAATGACCCACGAAACGAACCAGCTAAAGAGCAAACAGATCGCCCACGAAGAAGAAGCCGCTCTCAGCAGGTCGGCGAAGACGAGAAGAAGCCAGAAACGCCCGAAATGAATCCCGAAGAGCAAGAGCGAATCAAAAGAGAGCAAGAAAAAGAGAGAGCAATCGAGCGAAGGAAATAATTTTCTAAACTAATATGTGATTAATATGTTCAATCTGAAAGTTAGTGAAATAGCAGAGTTAATTAACGGTAGCGTAGTCGGCGATGGCAATATTTCAGCTAAACGCTTGCAAAGGATAGAAGATGCACAAAAGGGTGATATTACCTTTTTAGCTCGTTTGGAATATGAAAAATATCTTGCAACATCTAATGCTTCCTGCGTTATCGTGCCAAACGAATACGACAAAGTTCCTAAAAGCAACCAAGCATTTATAAAGACTGAAAAGCCTTACGAAGCCTTTATCTCGCTTATACTTCACTTTGAAAGCAAAAAATTCACTCCCAAGAGCAACATACACCCGACTGCAATCATCGACAGCAGCGCAACTATTGGCGAAAATGTCCAAATAGGTGCTTACTCAATAGTATCGGAAGGCTGCAAGATAGGCGATGGCTGCATTATTATGCCAAATGTTGTGCTATACGAAAACGTGAAAATTGGCAGAAGCACACGAGTTAATTCATCTGTTGTTGTTTATCAAGAAGTGGTAATTGGTGAAAATTGTATTATTCACTCTGGCGCGGTAATTGGCGCAGACGGCTTTGGCTATCTGGAGGACAAGGAAACTGGCGCTTATAAGAAAATACCGCAAATAGGGAATGTTGTGATTGGCAATG
>JAKIZN010000168.1 GCA_022708005.1 Bacteroidota bacterium
CTCTAACTGAATGCATATCCGTAAGGAAATATTTGGCTTTAAGATGGGGCTGTCTTATATGGGTTCAGATGTATTATTTGGATTTAATCCCGAAGGGATTTGATGTTTGTAGAAAATAAGATTGCATAACCTAATTCGACTCCTACGGAGTCGTATAAACCGCCGATTATTTATTACTACAAACATTTGAACCCTTTGGGTTCGTTACAATTTGGCTTTAAGATGTCCTACACCTCGAAGGTGTAGGACATCTGGGGAACACTGAGGTTCTCACCTGTTACCTTATGAAACAGCCCCATCTGGGGAACAGCGGGTAGATAATGGAAAAGTTTCTATTGAATTATTTGGGTTAAACTAATCATATTATTATGGTTAAACTTACTTTAAAATATTGCCTTGCTTGGCTGATACTGCAAATGCTCGTATATGGGCAAGAGCCGCAAGTCAAGCAAGACAATGCAGTAAAATACATTACTCCTTTAAGCGAACTTCAAAAAGATTTAGGACAATTAGTAAGCAATCCAGATTTTTTTAATGCGCATATAGGAGTGTCTATAGTTTCCGTTGAAAATGGAGCATCAATATACCACTTTAACGATACAAAAAATTTTATTCCCGCTTCTACTCAAAAAGTGCTAACTTCAGCCGCGGCAATAAATTACCTCGGCAGCGATTTTAGATTTACAACTGGACTATACCTAAACGGAGAACTGCAAGATAATGGTGAATTTATAGGCAATGTGATAATACGTGGCTCTGGCGACCCCAGCATATCTACTTTGTTTTATGAAGACCCGTTAGATATATTTGAGCATTGGGCATCTGTTCTGGATTCTATTGGTATTCGCTCTATTCGCGGGAATATAATCGGCGACGGCAGCTATTTCGATGCCGACTATTATGCTCAAGGTTGGGCTTGGGACGACCTTACATTTCCATATTCGGCGCAGGTTAATGGGCTTAATATTTTTGGCAATAAGATTGATATTATAGTCGAGCCTAATGATTCAGTGGGCGGTTCGCCACAAATTAGGCTTGTGCCAGAGAATAATTACGTGGGCATCATCAATAACATCAAAACAATTTCTGATAATCGCTCTAATGAAATTTTTCATAAACGCGATTTAGAATCGAATATTATAGAGCTATTTGGCAATATCAAAGTCTCACCCAAAAAGAAAGAGACAACAACTATATCTGTTGCTATCGACGACCCGAGCTTATTTTTTTTGAATTTGTTCAAATTAGTGCTTGAAAGAAATCATATCAGATTTCGCGGGGCTTTGTTAGACGTAAATGATTGGACGCAAAAGATAAATTATTCTACTCTAAAGCCGATAGCAGAGCATATTTCGCCGCAGCTTTCCGATATAGTAAAAGTGCTGAATCAGACAAGCGATAACTTAATCGCTGAATGCTTGCTGAAGACAATAGGAAAAGAACAAATGGGCAGTGGCTCTTTTACCGCGGGCACTGAGCAGTTAGCCAAATTTTGCATCAAAGCGGGAGTGCCACCCGAGAAAATATATATAGCCGACGGCTCTGGGTTATCGAGAAATAATTTGATGTCTCCACGATACCAAACGCAATTGCTATCATATATTTTTAAAACACCCTTTAAAAAAGATTTTATTGAGTCGCTGGCGGTGCCGGGAAAAAGCGGCACGCTAAAAAATAGAATGACAAGCTCGCTTGCAGAAAAAAGCGTTCAAGCTAAAACTGGCTCTATGAGCGGAGTTTCTACTATATGCGGATATGTAACTACGAAAGATAACGAAACTTTTGCCTTTTCAATTATGGTTATGAACTACACAGTTGCTTCCAGCGTCGTTCATAATTTGCAGGATTTAATTTGCATGAGGCTCGCAAGTTTTTCGAGAAAGCGTAAGTAAATATGTATTTAAATAGTCAATACTATTTCTTGTTGCCGATTGTTATTTTGCTCTTGTTTCTTCTATTTCGATTATTTTTAAATTGGAAAAAGAAAGTGTTTGAGCAATTCGGTAACTCATTTCGCTTGGGCGAAGCAGAAAGCCGTAACTCGCTGAACAGCTCTAAAGTGTCATTTTTCTTGTTATTGCTATCTGTGATTTTTCTCTCCATTTCTCTATCGGATATAGATTCGCACACTTCGCAAAATGGCAACTCAAGCAGCAGCGCTATACTTGTGCTTGACGTATCGGCGAGCATGCTCGCAAAAGATAATGGCGTAAGCAGGAAAGAATTAGCCAACGATTTTGCAATTAGCTTTATAAATTCAAACAGCCGCGACGTGGGCATAATTGCCTTTGCGGGCAATGCATATATTTTATCGCCTGTTACAAATAATAGCGAAGCATTAAGGGAAATTATCCTCGGCAGCGATCCGAACAATTTCTCATATCAAGGTTCTGACTTGCAAAAAGCCTTAGCTATGGCAGCCAACTATGCCGCTACAAGCAACAGCAAACAAATTATAGTGCTAACTGACGGCGAATTGTCCGACGGCGACGCATTTGATAGCTCGCCAAAAGCCTTGAGTCGCAAGTTTGAAGATAGCTCGATTGCAACAACTTTTATTTCAATCGGTAGCGAAAAAAGCATAAGAGTTCCAAAGGAAGATTATTTGCTATATGGCGAAGATTTTCACACGAAGTCGGAGCACGCAAAAGTTGAGCAGCTTGCTAAATATTTTGGAGGAAGTTATTTTAAAATAAGCCAAAGGAATGACGTAAAAACTGTGATAAGCCAGCTAAATAAAAGCCCACACACTAATTTTTTCCTAAATAATTTCGAGCTTTCTTCGCTCTTTTTAATTATTTCTTCTATTATTTTAATGTTTTTCTGGAAGATATAAGCGTTTATTGCTGCTAACAGATGTTAATAAATGGGAAATAATAAAAAAAATAACTATATTTGCTAATTGTAAACTTATTAAATTTATAAAAATGAGAATAAAAGTATTTTCAATAATATTGCTACTATTTATCATTTTCAATAAAAGTTTTTCGGCTGATTATAGCGTGGCAGTGCGAGATACACTCATGCCGCATGGTGCAATCTACGAAATTCCTATTTTTGGCAAAATAAACGATGCAAACGCAAAAAATATCGAATTGCATATAAATTTCAATGCTCTAATATTAGACATTAAATCCGCTCGCGGCGGCGAACAATTTGGGATTAAAGACGCGTCTATTGACCTGAATACCGTAGCGGATAAATGGGATTCCGTTAATATCACTATCAATTCCAGTAATATTAGCCCTGATTTTGAGGGAATATTATGCTATTTATTAGTCGAAGCATTAGCCGGTCCCGATACTATTTCAATCGTTAAGCCATTTCAATTAAAAGTAAATGGCACGGCTGTTGTCGCAGATTTTGAATCTGGATTTATTAGAACTTCGCCGCCTATCGTTAGCCAAAAATATATCGAAGGCATTGGCTTGCTCTACCCAAATCCATTCGCTGAGTCTGCAACTGTGAAATTTACCATTGAAAAAGAGAGCAAAGTTAGATTTTTGGTATATTCGACATCAGGGAAATTTATCGATGAATTGCCAGAGAACACAAAATATTTTGAATTTGATATATTTAATAGCAAAAATGAAAGGCTCACTGAGTTCGACAACGTCAAATTTGAACCGGGCAATTATTCATTGGTTCTGCGT
This sequence comes from Bacteroidota bacterium, assembly GCA_022708005.1. Taxonomy (GTDB): domain Bacteria; phylum Bacteroidota; class Ignavibacteria; order Kapaibacteriales; family UBA2268; genus JAKIZN01. Next base: position 3,654 of record JAKIZN010000168.1, read on the forward strand.
CCCTTGAAGTGGGAAGTGTCGTCTGGCATGTATTGCGTTTTTATGCTAACCGCATCTGGCGAATACAGCACTCAATTTATCTATGTAAAATAAACAGATAAGTGGCAAAATGAAATTTAATATAAAGCATATATTATTAAAAATACTATTTATTGCTTTTTTGGTAAGCCAAGCTCATTCAGAAGAGCCTGCGCCGCAATCGAATACTATAGTCAAAAACCCGGAGGGGCGCGAATTTTGGCTATGCTTTATGAAGAATTTTAAAGATGATGACCGCAGGCAATCTAAATCTAACGACCTTTTGCTGGAGCTATTTATAACAGGCGATAAAGACGCAAACGTAAAAATTGAAGTTAAAAGTATTGGATATAGCCAATCTGTTTTTGTGCCGGGCGGCACAATTAAGAGCGTTAAAGTTGACCAATTAGCGCAAATCAGAAGTTTTGAAGTTATCGAGCAACAGCAGGCAGTCCACATAACCTCCGATAATCCTATATCTGTCTATGGTCTAAATAGGCGATTTCAGACGACAGACACATATTTGGGGCTGCCTGTTGAAGTGCTGGGAACAGAATATCGCATTATGTCGTATTACGTAACTGATGATTTGCTGTCGATTTTCGCTGTTGTCGCAACGGAGGACAATACGATAATAGAGATAGCGCCGTCGGTGGAAACTTACCAAGGCAAAAAGCCGAATGAGCCTTATAAAGTTACTCTTAACAAAGGCGACGTCTATCAAGTAGCTGGCAAGAAGATGCCTAAAAGCGATTTGACGGGATCTTACATCAAATCGAATAAAAAAGTTGCTGTATTTGGTGGGCATCAATGCTCGTATGTGCCGCGAATTTCCCCAGAAATCATAGCCTGCAATCATTTGGCTGAGCAGTTGCCGCCAATACATGCTTGGGGTAAGCATTTTTATATTGGCAAAAT
>JAKIZN010000169.1 GCA_022708005.1 Bacteroidota bacterium
CTTGTTGGCGAGCTTATTACTATCGAGACAATGGTAACCAAGAGCCCAGATTTGCACGGCTTGGAGTTACCTAACTTTTTGAAATCAGCCAATATGCTAAATAAAATCACCCGTGAACTTCAAGAAATTACTATGTCGGTTCGTATGATGCCGCTCGAAAGTTTATTTAACAAAATGAAGAGGCTTGTGCGAGATGTTTCCATTAAAATGGGCAAGAAGGTAAATCTTGAAATATCTGGACAAGAGACCGAAATGGACAAAAATGTAATTGACGAAGTAGCTGATCCACTTGTACATATTTTAAGAAATGCCATTGACCATGGCATAGAGCTGCCCTCTGTGAGATTAGCGAATGGCAAAGATGAGCACGGAACAGTTAGCTTGAAAGCTCGTTACGAAGGCAATGAAATTCTAATAATCGTAAAAGATGACGGAGCAGGCATAGATAGGGAAAGAGTGCTACAAAAAGCCGAAGAGAAAGGTTTGCTCACTACATCGCCCGATAAAATGTCGGATAAAGAGGTTTTTCAACTAATATTTGAGCCCGGGTTTTCTACTTCGAAAGAAGTTACAGATATTTCAGGTCGTGGCGTTGGTATGGATGTCGTCAAGAAAAACATTGAGAAATTGCACGGCGGTGTCGATGTTATAAGCAAATTAGGAGAAGGCTCAACTTTTACGCTGCGAATACCGCTGACGCTCGCAATTATGGAAGCTATGCTTATTAGGGTCGGCTCTGCGAGATATGCTCTGCCACTATCGGCGGTAACTGAGTCGTTCAGAGTGTCGCAAGGAATGATATCGCGTACAATGGACGGACTCGAAGTATGCAAGTTGAGAGACGATGTCGTGCCAGTTCTTAGGTTGCACGAACTATTTGGAGTAAAGCCAGATAGCCAAGATCTTGAAAGGGGAATTGTAATAATAATTGAATCGCGAGAAAAGCAAATCGCTCTCTTTGCCGACGAAATTGTGGGGCAGCAGCAAGCGGTTATAAAAGGCTTATCTGATTATATCGGCAAAGTGCGAGGAATTACTGGCTGTATGATACTTGGAGATGGCGGTATAGGATTGATTGTTGACATTGAAAGCCTTGTAGAGCTTTCAGAAAGTGGAGTTCTTGTTTAATTTTGTTAAATACTACGGATATAAAAATGCAAACAGAAGACATTCTTGATATTGAAGAAATCGGAGGCGAAGAATCCGAAAATGCTATGCTTGATAGCTATCTGACTTTTAATCTCGGAGTAGAGCAATACGCATTCGAGATTAAATATATCACAGAGATAATAGGTATACAAAATATCACTCCTGTGCCAAATATAAAGCCGCATATCAAGGGTATTATTAACCTTCGCGGTATTATTTATCCAGTGGTATGCGTCAGGACAAGATTTAACTTAAATACGGTGCCTTATAACGATAGGACTTGTATAATAGTAGTGAATGTAAACGAAAATGGAATTGGGCTGATAGTAGACGAGGTTGCCGAAGTTATAAAAATATTGCCCGAACAAATATCGCCACCACCGCAGACGAGCAAAGGTTCGCATAGCCGATTTATCAAAGGTATGGGCAGAGTAGATGATAAAGTTAAAATAATATTAAATATTTATAAACTGCTTTATGATGATCACGAAGCTAACGTATCAGAAGATGATTAATAAAAAATAAGGAAACAGCATGAACATCAAAGAGATTAAGCCAGCGAGTTTTATTGAAATTTCAAATGAAGAATTTAAGCTTATACGCGACTTAATATACAAAAACATAGGAATTAATCTGACTGAAGAAAAGCGATCTTTGGTGAACGGTCGACTGCAAAAAATTCTTCGTAATCTTGGTTTTAGTACATTTAAAGACTATTATCATTATGTCCTTGATGATAAGTCCGGCGAAGCGCTGAGCGAACTTGCCAATACTATTTCTACTAATCATACTTTTTTTGGTAGAGAAATAGACCATTTTGAGTATTTTGTAGATGTAGTTCTTCCAGAAATTGAGGAGAAGTGCAAGAAAAGCAACAGTTTCGATATTAGGGTATGGTCTGCTGGCTGCTCAAGCGGCGAGGAGCCTTATACCCTTGTGATGCTTATGAAAGAGTATTTTGGCAAAGATTACTCGCGATGGTCTGCTGGAGTTTTAGCAACGGATATATCGCTCAAAGCTCTTGAAAAGGCAAAAAATGGAGTTTATCCAGATGAGCGAGTGCGGGCAATGCCAGACGTTCTGAAAAAGAAATATTTTAACAAGTTAGCTAATGGCGAGTGGGAAATTATTCCGGAGATTAAGCGAGAAGTTACTTATAGACGTTTTAATCTGATGAACGACACGTTTCCTTTCAAAAAGCCGTTTGATGTTATTTTTTGTAGGAACGTGATGATTTATTTTGATAATCCTACAAGGGAAACTTTGGTGGATAAATTTTATAAGCATACGGTCAATAATGGCTATTTATTTATAGGTCATTCAGAAACGTTAAATCGTGATGCTACAAAGTACAAATATATAAAGCCAGCTCTTTATAAAAAAGCTTAGCACATGCAAATTATTAGGTTGATTAAGAGGGAGTATGAATAGTTTTGAAAAAAATTAGAGTATTAATAATTGATGATTCCGCGTTAGTCAGAGATATTTTGTCCAAAGGACTATCCGCGGACTCAGGTTTAGAAGTAGTAGGAACAGCCCCAGATGTCTTTGCAGGGAGAGATTTAATTGTCAAGCTAAAGCCAGACGTGATAACGCTTGATATAGAAATGCCGCGAATGGACGGGGTAGAATTTTTAAAGCGATTGATGCCTCAGTATCCATTGCCTGTTGTTGTAGTTAGCTCGCTAACGCAGCGCGGCAAACAAATAACTATACAGGCGCTTGAAGCTGGCGCTGTCGATGTTGTGCCAAAGCCAGCCTCAGACGTGGCTCGCGGGCTTAACGATATGATGGTAGAGCTTCGCACTAAAGTTAAAATTGCATCTACAGCCAACGTCTCGCATTGGAAAAATAGAAAATTTGATATTGATGAAATAAAGAAAAAAGATGCATCCGCTTCCAGCACTGCTTTAGCAGAGTCAACAGATAAAGTCATAGCGATAGGAGCGTCTACCGGTGGAACCGAAGCTATCAGAAAGGTTATTTCTTCGCTACCGCCGACTATACCGGGTATAGTCATAGTTCAGCACATGCCCAAAGGCTTTACGAAAACTTTTGCCGATAGGCTGAACGAGGTCTCTTATATGCAGGTAAAAGAAGCAGAAGATGGGGACAGAATCGTGAACGGTAGGGTGCTTATTGCCCCCGGCGATTACCACATGAAAGTATATCGCTCTGGCGGACAATATAAAGTTCAAGTCCTTGAAGGCGATAAGGTGAACGGGCATCGCCCATCTGTTGATGTATTAATGCACAGCGTTGCTGAAAGTGTCGCATCAAATGCGTTGGGTGTAATTTTGACTGGAATGGGCAATGACGGTGCAAGTGGCTTAAAAGCTATGAGAGAAGCGGGAGCTAAAACAATTGGTCAAAATCAGGCTACTTCTGTTGTCTATGGTATGCCAAAAGTAGCTTTCGATATAGGCGCTGTGGAATTCCAGTTGCCGTTAGACGATATTTCAAATGCTATTATCAAAACGGTGAAGTAAATCGCTAAATATGCAAAATAATAGCAAATACGACTTAAAGGTGCTTATTGCAGAGGACGACCTGCCGTCGAGGATGTTTATCACCACTGTTATTAAGAGTATTTTTGAAAGGGTTGTCGCCGCAGAAAATGGCAGAGATGGGCTGGAACTATTCGCTTCCGAAAAGCCCGATATTGTGGTAACCGATATCGATATGCCATTTATGAGCGGGCTGGATATGAGCCGAAAAATCAGAGAAATATCGCCCAATACTCCTATTATCTTGACAACTGCTTTTGACAATAAGTCTATACTTGTAGAAGCTATCGAAGTAGGAGTAAATCATTACCTAACCAAGCCAGTAATTAAAGCTCAAATAGTCGAAGTTCTCTCAAATGCTGCTAATTCGATTTTGCTTGAAAAAGAGCTTAAAAAGCAAGAGGAAAATATCAAGAGGCTTTATAGCGCCATAGAGCATTCGTCTGGGCTGGTTGTTATATTTGACTTAAATGGGATTGTATCGTATGTTAATCCCAAATTTGTCGAATTTACAGGCTACTATCGCGAGGAAATATACGGCAGGCACATTAGCGAAACCTTAAAAGCCAGCGGCGATAGCTATGAAGATTTTATGTCGAGCATTAGCGAACAAAAAGATTGGCAAGGCGAATTATTGGTTACATCAGCTTCTGATAAGACGTATTACGCTTACGTGTCGCTACTGCCAATACTTGGCACAGCGGGCGGATATACGAGTTTTGTCATAATAGCCGATGACATTACCGAAAAAAAATTGGCAGAAAAAAAACTCAAAGAATATAACGAGTTGCTTGAAGAAAAAGTACGTGAGCGAACCGCTGAATTACATCTAATTAATGAGCAACTGACGGAAGAAATAGAAACGCGAAAGCAAACCGAGAAAGCGCTAACGGTTGCTCGCGATGAAGCCGAAGCCGCTAAT
>JAKIZN010000170.1 GCA_022708005.1 Bacteroidota bacterium
TTTTGTGCTGTGCAATATTTTAAATCAAGATTATTCCGAAAATGATACTATTACTATCATTCACCCAATTTATAGCAGTTCCGTCCAAAGCGAATTGAGCCGTATAAAAATTTATCCAAATCCATCGAGCCAATATGTTAATATCGACGGGCTGAGCAATATTTATGAAAGCTACGAAATATACTCTTATGACGGCAGCAAAATTGGAACGGGCAATGTCGAGCAATTTGGTAGCACGCTAAAGATAGACTTCACTCATTTGAATATTGGAACTGGCAGATATATCGTTAGTCTCGTTAATAGTGCAGGCAAAGCAGCGGCTTTTTCGATTAATGTAGTAAAATAATTATAAACTGTGACATAGCAAACGCAAACATTCCAAAAGATTACTCTCTCGGAATGTTTGCTTTTTTTGTATAGTCGTGTTATATGTACTGTTCTTCTTCGTCGTCGTTATAGAAATATTCCTCGTTAGCAACATCTTCATATTCGGGCCATAAGTCTTCAATTCCTTCGATGAGTTCATCGGTATCATCGAGTTCGGCAATGTTATCAAGCACTTGCTGCGGGGAGCCGGATCTGCTTGCATAGTCGAACAATTCTTCTTTAGTAGCTGGCCATGGTGCATCTTCAAGATAAGCCGCCAACTCTGGTGTCCAAAACATTTTACTCCTCCGATTCGAAAATAAATAAACTTTAATATTTTGTGATATATCGTATAACTGCAATTTCTATTTTAAGAAAAATTAGCATATCGAAAAAAATAAAAAAGCCCATCAACACAAATAGAATGATGAGCTTTTATTTTTGCAATTATATAGATTATCTTGAATAGTATTCTACTACCAACGACACTTCGCACTGTATTGGCACTTCTTCTCTCTTTGGTGGGTAGAGAAGTTTAGTCGAAAAGTCAGCTTTCGATACTTCAAGATAAGCTGGAGCAGCCGAATTTCTTACTGCCTCTTGGAAACATTCCAAACTTCTGCTCTTTTCTTTCAACTGCACGACATCGGCAGTTTTCACTGTGTATGAAGGTATGTCCAAACGCTTGCCATTTACCAAGAAATGACCGTGCCTTACGTATTGGCGGGCTGCATACATAGAGCGTGCAAAGCCCGAGCGATATACGACTGCATCTAATCGCGTTTCAAGGAACAAAACAAGATTTTCGGCTGGGTTGCCATGCGTTCTGGTAGCCTTTTTGTAATAATTTGACATTTGGCTTTCAGAAACGTTGTACTGCAAGCGAAGGCGTTGCTTTTCCAAAAGTTGGCGACCGTAGTCGGATTGCTTTGCGCGGCGCTTGTTCGCACCATGCTGACCCGGCGGATTTGGCTTTCTGCCGGAATATTTTTTTGCTTTGACTGTTAGGTTGATCCCCAATTTACGGGATAATTTTACTTTAGGACCCGTATAATTCATTTCTCCTCGCTTCTATAATTGGTTTAATTTCAATCTTAATTAAAAATGTTAAAATAAACGAATTACAAAAATAACATAATATTACTTATTAACAAAATTTTTTTTATATTTTATATAAATCAGCAAAATAAGCTAAAGATAAGTGAAATAGAAACTCTATCTGAATGCGTACCTGCTGCTTTTAAATGTCCTACACCTTTTGTCAGAATCAGGATTTTCAAGATTATATGATTATCGGGATAAGAAAGGAAGAAAATTGAACGACAGACAAAATAATCTTGCTAATCCTTTAATCCAGAGAATCCTGATTCAGACTGTAAAATAGATGGTGCTACACCTTCGAGGTGTACATCTATTCTTATCCCAATTAATTATCGCTTGCTTTGGCAAGCTCTTCAAAATCGTCAAAATGGTGCTTCTCTTTGCCGATTATTTGATATTTTTCGTGCCCTTTGCCAGCCACAAGAATTATATCGCCCTTTTGAGAAATGCCAACAGCGTGTTCAATCGCCTTTGCTCTGCCTCCTATCTCCACTACTGCGCCCGCCCGCTCCGAAGCTATTCCAGCCATTATTTCTTTCCTTATCAACTCCGCATTTTCCGTGCGTGGATTATCGTCTGTAACCACCGTCAAATCAGCAAGTTGAGCAGAAATATTTCCCATTATCGGTCTCTTGCTTTTATCTCTATCGCCACCGCACCCAAATACACATATCAATCGGGAATTTTTATTTTCGGAATGTTGCAGAATTTCTCGGCAAGCCGATAGTGCCTTTTCAAGTGCGTCGGGAGTATGGGCATAATCTACTACGCCTATAGCGCCAGTTACAAGTTCGCGGTAAGTCATTCTGCCTTCTGCGCCATGCACGCTACGCAGCGCCTCCAATATGACTTGCTCGCTAATGCCTAATTCTCGGCAGCAAGCAAATGCCAAAGCGGTATTATCAATATTAAATTTTCCAATTAAATTTGATTTAACTCGAAAATTTGTCGATTTGTCATTAATCGAATAAGACACTCCCGTCAAAGATATTAGCTCGTCTGATATTGTCAAGCCGCTTGCTCTGCCTCTGCCTATTTTCGTTACTCGCGATGCCTTAGTATTTTTCAACATATAATCTGAGTAAGCGTCGTCGCCCCAAACTATTGCTATTCCATCGCTTTTCAGCATATCAAACAATATCTTTTTTGCATTTGCATAATTTTCCATTGTACTGTGGTAATCCAAATGGTCATGCGTAAGATTAGTAAAAATCGCGGCATCAAAGTCAATCCCGAAAACGCGCTTTTGCTCGAGTGCATGCGAAGAAACTTCCATTATCACATAGTCGGTCTTGGCAGCTCGCATTTCTTGGAATATATTGCATAGTTCGAGTGATTCAGGCGTGGTATGGCTTGCCTCAATTTTTCCCCCCGCGAAATATATGCCCGTAGTGCCGATAATTCCAGTTTTAAAGCCAGCCGCTTCGATTATTTGCGAAAGTAAAAATGTAATAGTAGTTTTGCCATTTGTGCCAGTAACTCCAATAATTTTCATACTCTTCGTTGGGAAATCAGTCCAAGCATGCGATAGCTCGGCTAATGCTTGTCTTGATGATTTTACCTTGATGAATATGCCAAAAGATGTGTCGTTTGGATATTCTTCGCAAATTATCACTTTGCAACCGGATTGAATAACTTCTGGAATAAAGCTGTGAGCGTCAAGCTTTTGCCCGCGCAAAGCAACGAACAAATAACCTTTGCGGCATAGCCGCGAGTCGTAACTTATATTTTCAATTTCTACATTTTCAAAATTAAGAATTTCCAAATAGGTTAGATTTTCAATTAAATCGCCCAAGTATTTCATTGATTTTTCCGATAGTTTTTTTATTTTTATGTTTACAAAATTACTAAATAACAATACTTATTCAAAATGAGAAAATTACTCGCGATTATATTACTTTTGCAAATATTTGCAATTGCTGACCTTAAAGCTCAGTCTTATTTTCAAGATGATCTCAAAGCCTTTGCTGACGATTATCGCTATTTATTTAAATCAGCGGGGCAATTGAACGGCTACGATTTGCTTTATCCAGTAGCGCTGATAGGGCTATCTGGGCTATCTACTTTGCTTGACAATGACTTGCGAAGCAGCATAGGGAAAAGCACAAATCCTAATGTTGCTAATTTTGCATCTGTTACAAATAATTTTGGCGAAGCGGTTACGGTTATCGCCTTGCCCGGCTTGGTGTATGCCGTTGGATATTGCCGCGAGAGTGAAAAATTACGAGATGCTGGGCGAACTGCTTACGAAGCAATTCTTTTGACGGGCATAACGGCAACCGCTATGAAAATCATAGTCGGCAGAGCGAGACCCTACAACGAGTTGGATAATTTCCACTTTCGCCCCTTGAATTTTTCAGATGACTTTCAATCCTTTCCATCTATGCACACTGCAATGGCTTTCACCCTTGCGACCGTGTTTGCCAATAAAGTTGATAGCGATTACGCTTACCCTATTTTTTATGCTTTAGCGGCTTCGGTAGGCTTTGCAAGAATCCACTTGGATAAGCATTGGTTTTCCGATGTAGTCGCGGGAGCGATAATTGGCACTCTAAGCGCTCGGGCGATATTAAGCGCAGAAGAATCAAGGATAAAAGTAACAGCCGGCGGGCATATCGAAGGCAAGCAATTTGTGCCTTTGATGCAGATAGCTGTAAATTTTTGAGCTAATGGAGAACGATGTATGCTAATCAGCAATGTTTAACGTCATTAATATTTTGCCTGAATTAAAATTGAAATTTATATTGCTCATATTGCCATTTTTATTTTCAAATTTCACTTGTGGAACGGAGAAATCATCTATGGAATACAACAAATTAACGCCAGAAGAAGAAAGTGTCATAATTCATAAAGGCACAGAGCCGCCGTATAGCGGGGAATACAACAAATATTTCGAGAAAGGGATTTACGCTTGCAAGCAGTGCGGGGCGCACTTGTATGAGTCAAATTCAAAGTTTGATTCGCATTGCGGGTGGCCGTCATTCGATGATGAAATTCCAAATGCAATAAAGAAACAGCCCGATGCCGACGGCAAACGCACGGAAATACTATGCGCCAAATGTTCGGCTCATCTTGGGCATGTTTTTTATGGCGAGCG
>JAKIZN010000171.1 GCA_022708005.1 Bacteroidota bacterium
TTTGAAATTCCATTTTCAAAAAATCTCTGAGTGAGCCGTATTGCCCCAATTTTTTCAGTATTGACGTGTATTAGTTCGCCTTTTGAGCCGATAATAGTCTCGGTAGAACCTCCACCAATGTCTATAACCAAGGCTTTGCTTGCGTAAATAGGCACCGCATACATCGCTCCGACGTAAATCAACCTGCCCTCTTCCGTGCCAGAAACGATTTCTATATCTATTCCAGTCTCTTCGCGAACTCTATCTATAAATATATGTCTATTGAATGCTTCCCTGACGGCACTTGTGGCTACTGCACGTATAAATGCTTTCTCGCTTTTAGCAATTTGGACGAAATTTTTTATTGCGGCAACTCCCCGCTCAATTGCATCTTCTTGCAAATATTTCATATCGGCAGCGCCAGAGCCGAGCCTTACCATTTCCCTATCTCGCGTTACCACGTTAAGCATATCGCGGGAATCAATTGATGCTACCACCAAATGAAATGAATTAGTGCCAACGTCGATTGCAGCTATGACGGGAGGCTTTGCGCCCTTCTGAATTTTCACTTCTTATTTGTCCTTTTTGCTTTTTGATTCGCCTTTCAGCACTACCACGTCTTCTTTCTCGTAAAGTATTTTATTTTCTGGCATACTTGCCCGCTTATTTTCTTGACTGTTTATAGCTTTGCCAAATGCGTCATCAATCTTTTTCAAAAAGATTTTCCTTAAGCTATTTAGCCCTAAAAAAATTGATATGACTATGACAAATAATATAATTAAAAATTTTGACACTGCTATTTCCTTTATTTATTTCGTCGAAATCGCAACTTTTTCCTTCAATGGAACTTTGACGATTGATATTGTAACTATGTTGTTTGTGTTTTGCTTGACAATTTGATTGATTATCGACATAACCATTCCCACATAGAACCATAAATTAACAAATATGAAGTTGTTCGTTGTGAAAAAATTGACAAAGAAAAGTTGTATGACCACGTAAAATGCAATGTTAATAAGCCTTTCTTGTTCAGCGTCTTTGATGTAATTTTTATCTTTTCTAATTTTAAATGTAGCATAGAATATAGCGATAAATAGCCCTGCAAAAGCGGCTGCCCCTAATATGCCAGTCTCTGCGACCGCGCTCCAAAAGCTGTCTTGTGCATAACTTATTTCTTTATTTTGGTTTAAGTAGAAATTGCCCAGCCCGCAACCAAAAAACATAGATTTTTCCCATATTTCTATCGAGGTGCCGATTATTTGCAATCTATACGAGTAAGATTCGCCCGATAGCTCTTTGTTAACGCCTTTGCTGCTGCCTGCTATGCCGCCAACTCTTTGGGCGAACAGTCCTATTGGGCTAGTTTCTGTGTAATGTTCCACTGCGGCGTCGGCTAATAGCAGCACTGGCAAGGCTATTATCAACCCTATTAGCAAATTTTTAAGGTAGCGCCGCTTTTCAAAAATTAATATACCGCATAATATGCCCACAAATGCAAGCAATGCCGTCAGCGAAAACGTGGCAACTAAACCCAATATTACCAATAAAAATATAGTGATATTGAGCCATTTGCTCGCAAGAAACATTTGCTTTTTTTGAATGAAGGGCACAGCTACAAAGATGAATATCATAGTGTTGAATGCCGAATAAACCGAAGGTTCAGTGAAAATTGAAGTCGCGCGGTATAGGTTCATAAATTGTATGCTTAATTGAGATATTTCGGATACGTCTAATTTGCCGCGATTGCTCATAGATATATTGTTTAGTTCGAGCCAAGCGAGCGGCAAATCAAAAGCACGAGCGAACATTTGATAAATGCCAAAAATATTTACAAATATGGAAAATATCAGCAGCGCTTTTATTACATTTTTCCAATCATCTGCTTTAAATTTATAGGAGAACGAGAGCAGCACAAATAAATATATGTATACGAAATGCACTAATGTTTTGAAATACTGGGTTATTGCAATTCCGCGCCCATCGAATAGTGGATATATGCCCGATAGGGTAGCAAAAAGTAATAAAACAATCGACAGTTGCACGCCTATATTAAAATTGATTTTTAATTGCTCACCGTCCCAAATGAGTTTTTTCAGCACGACTGCATATAATAACAAAAGCGTTACATCTGTAAATTTTACTCCATAGCCCCAAAAATCAAAAATTTGAAATCCATCGATTGGATATAACAAAAATGATAATATCAAGAAAAACTGTATCAAGCATTTTCCTTATAATGAATTGCAAGCCATATAGTTTCTTCGGTATTAGATGTAAATTCAACTCGATGCTCTACGTTTGGAGCAATCAGCAAGTAATCGCCTTGCGTCATTTCTATAATTTCGCCGTTTTCTTTGAATCGTAATTTTGCTTGCCCTTTTAGCAAAAAAACAAGTTCTGCTCGCTCTTGAGATAGCCATTCGCCTTGCGGAGTGAACTGCCCGTTGCTGATGATTCGCTCCACGAAGAAATTTTCTTTTTCGATTATTTTATCGAAAATTTCATTGCTTAAATCAGCAAAATCGTGCTTAAACAAAGATTTCATATTGTCGCCCAAATGTTATTACAAAGTTAATACTATTTATAAATAAAAAAAAGTTTTTGGCAATTCATACTATAGCTAAAATATAACTTAATACTATTAAAAAATAATTTTGCAAATTTAGTAAAAAGTTGTAAATTTGTATTCTATGTGTGAATGAAATTTATTTTTGGAGATAAAAATGGCAAGAAGGTGTGAACTAACAGGCGTGGGACCAATGTCGGGCAATAGCGTTTCGCATGCTAACAATAGAACCCGCAGGCGTTTTCTTCCAAATTTGCAAAAGAAAAGGATTTGGCTTGCTGACGAAAAACGCTGGATAACCATTAAAGCTACCGCAAGAGCTTTGAGAACATTAGACAAAAAAGGTTACAAGGCTATGATGAAAGATTTAGCAAAATAGCTTTTTGAAATTTTAGGTTATTTATGAATGGAGTTGATTTAATAAAATTAGCTCCATTTTTTATTTATTCATTATTGATTAATATTGAATTTTTTGTAATTTTGCGATAATAAAATATAAAAGGAAAATATATGTATTGGGGTGAGCTATCCGCGCTTTCAGCTGCTTTTTTATGGGCTGCTGGCTCTTTTTTATTTACTAACGTGGCTATTCGCGTCGGGAGCATACAATTAAATATCGATAGAATGAGCATAGCGACTGTGCTGCTTGCTATTACGATGCTGCTGCTTAATATCTCCTTTTACATTTCACTAAACCAATTGATATATCTGACACTTAGCGGGATAGTCGGTCTTACCATAGGCGATTCTTTTCTATTTAGGGCGTTCAAAGATATGGGACCGCGAGTAAGTTTGCTGATTTATTCATTAAATCCAGCGGTTGCCACATTTCTTGCTGTTTTGCTTTTTGGCGAAACGTTATCTTGGCTAAGTCTATTGGGGATAGGATTGACTTTAGCGGGAATAATTATGGTGGTGCTCGAGAAGCCGAAGGAAAATAAAAGCATTTTCAAAGTGTCTGCTACGGGAGTATTTTTTGCTTTTATGGCAGCAGTTGGGCAGGCGAGCGGACTGATTTTTGCGAAATATGCTTTTATGGAAGCTGATATTCATAGCTTTACGGCAACTTTTTATCGAATTTTAACCGCAGTCGTGCTGTTGCTGCCTTCTGCATACGTTCTAAAAAGATATAAAAATCCATTTAAGCTATATGCGCAAGATATGAAAACACTTTCAAGGCTTTCTATTGGCTCAATAACCGGTCCATATTTAGGAATTACGCTAAGCTTTATTGCTGTGTCGAGTACAAAAATTGGCATAGCTTCTACCTTGCTTTCAACTGTTCCGATAATGATATTGCCAATGTCTGCGATAGTTTATAAGGAAAAGCTGTCGCTTACGTCAATTCTGGGTGCAGTGGTGGCAGTTGCTGGAATTTCGTTGTTGTTTATTTAATCGTTGGAGATGGTGATGAAGCAAGTTTTGTTTTCACTATTAATAGCTTTAATGCTTTATGCCTGCTCTGAAAGCAAAAAAGAGCCGTCCAAAGTTCAATCGAATGAGCAAACTATAGCGGCGATTGATAGCATCGTTCATTACGCAAATGATAATAAAAAGATGTTCGATGAAATTCCGCTTTTATCAGACGATTTTGGCTCGGAGTATTCTTTTATTAACATGTATTCGGAAAATGGTAAGAGTAAAATAATATTGGAGCAAATGGGGAACGATTCGGCATTTTTTGAGAATTACTATTATCTCGACGACGCTCTCGAACTCGTGTATTTCACATCTATCGGCACAAGTATATTGACTAAGCAAGTGGGATATAAGCGGCTTGCTTATTTTAATCACTCGCGATTGCTTAAAGACAGCCGCGAAATTACTAATTTAGAAAAATATGCTGTAAAAAATATAATCGACCGCATTAGTGAAATAAAGGAAATTGCGAAATCTAAAATTAAAGCATAAATGCAAATAATTCGATAGGAATTCTAACTGACCATATCTTTAGGCAAGGGGGCATGCCCCATTGTCTAACCGCTATTTTCCAGATGTCCTACACCTCGAAG
>JAKIZN010000172.1 GCA_022708005.1 Bacteroidota bacterium
GGTATTATTAACGATTTAGATTATAATGCGATTATTCCGCCGCGAGCCACGTGGTCTTATCCGCTGTTTAACGGTTATTTAGTTGGCGACGTAAATATGGACGGTATTATCACTACGCGAGATTTTAATGTTAGCTTTAATAACAGATTAAGAGTATCGGCGCTGCCGTAAAAATGAGACGCTTAATATTATATATATTACTGATAGTGCTTGCATCTGCTGTCAAGTCAAACGCGCAAGTAGATGTGGGCGACGAGATGATAGATGATACGTTGGCTGTTGTGAAAATGCAAAATAGCTTTCGTACATCGCCTAATAGTTTTGAGTTCGACTTGGTATTAAAGCGCAGCAGCGATATATGGCGATATTATGCAAACTCTACCTTCCAATTTGTTTTTGATGTTCCAAACTACGATTATACAAATTTAAATGTAGAGCTTTTACCATTTACAAGCGAATTATTGGTGGTTTCGCCCGGAGTTCAGCCATATAGTATAATGGCTGGCTCTCTTTCTGATAGAATCCAAATTATTATATTAGGTCCGCCAGTCATAAGTGAGTCATTTTTAATTGCACCAGAGCAAGCTGTTAAAGTTGGGCGGTTTCGCATAAGTTCGAAAGATGGTTCGGACGTCCCCGATTATCTATATTGGAAGCGTCCGATATTGTATTATCAAGCGTCTTCATTCAAATATGATAAAGACGACCCAGAGCCACCGTATGTGGTAGTTGTCCAAGAAGAAGATAACGTCGATATGTCCAACATAAGCTCGAATTTCGTAGATTACGCTGACGATGAGACCATACCGCCTTCGATGTCAATTGATTATTTTAATGCGCAATATGTTGGAAATTTGCAAGTAAACCTATGGTTTAAAACATACAGCGAATATCGCGCAATGGGATTTATTATTAAAAGGGCTATGCATGTAGATCAAGGGCAATATATAGATTTGGAGAGCTTGCCCGATGAAGAGTTTAATTACTCCGTTGCGGATTATCGCCAAGCGGCATATTCCGATATGCTTACGGCTCAATTTACATCTAAAAATGGCAAAGAATACGGCATTGTATTAGATGAAGTTGACTTTCGTGGAATAAACTACATTTATAGGCTTTACTACCAAAATGCAGATGGCGAGATAATCAAACTCGCAACTCGCACTTTGCCAATACCAAATGCGGTTATCGAATACGCTCAGGCAGATCCTAATCCATTCTCAGATTATACTACAATTCGTTACTTTGTGCGAGACGATGTTGTGCTTTCTTGCTATGCTTTCGATAGGATAGGGCAGCTAATATCTAAACTCAAAGATAACGACTTGGGGGTTACAATCGAAAAACTCGAAACAAAGCAAGGCTGGCACACCACTACGTTTCAGGCAAATGAGCTAACGTCGCAAGGCTCTTATGACATTGTTTTTATAGCATATCCTTTGAATGACAGAAGCGTGGAGCTATCGCGAGCGATTGTGAAGGTGCAGTTTGTCAAGGATCGTAAGCGTTGAAATGCTTAGATTAATTCCATATTGCCTATTATTATTGCTTTGCGCAAGCCTTCAAGCCGAGATTTCAATAAAAATAGGCAACCCTAAAAATATTCATTTTGTCGATGAAACTATTAATCTAAATATAGATAGCGACCGCAGCGGCTTCATAAATTTACGTCTAATAGATGGCAGGCAGGAGCATGTGCTGACGCGGGCTGTGCCAAATACTAATTCTTATAGCTTCAAATTGCCATATATCCAAAATAAAAAAGTTTCTATTGCCGCGGAGCTTGAAATTCCGCAGGTCTCGAGCCCGATTTGGATTGAAAAATCCGCCCATAGCACAGAGGCACGCTCTGCCGTTTTTAGTAGCGATTCCAGAACGCTTATAAGCGCCAGCGAAAGCGAAGTGAAATTTTGGGATATATCCAGCCGCTCGCTCATAAGGCGAATAGATTTATCGCGATTTAGCAGAGTAAGGCATGTGACATACTTGAATCAAGATACTATTTTTATTTCTACAGCCGAATCGCTAATTATGTATGATATAGGCAACAACGCTTATTTTAACATTACCGAAGGAGTGAGTAGTGGCAATGTTAGAATGGCTAAATTCAGAGCTAACCGCAGCCAAATAGTATTTGGGTCAGATAAAGGCTTTGTAGGGATATACGACTATTCTACAATGAATTACGTGAAGAAATTCAAGGTTAGCGACGACGATACGAAAAATGAAATCTATTCTATCGCGTGCAGTTCGACAGGCGATAGCTTGCTTTGCGGCACTTATAATGGATATGTATATTTGATTGATATTAATAGCGATGAAATCAAAGAGTTTGGCAAGCATGGCGAAGGCAACCAAAGTACAGTTGTCTTCGACGTATCATTTTCCGCCGACGGCAAATCGATAATTTCAACTGGGGGCGATAGGACAATTAGAATTTGGAATATAAACAACTCTACCGAAAGAACATTAAGCGACAAGCATTCTTTAACTATAAGAAGTTGCGACGTGTCGAGCGACGGCAAAACACTTATTTCGGCTTCGCTTGATAGCGTCATCAAATTCACTGATTTTGAAACAGGATATAGCTATTATTCATATTCATATTCATCACAATTTTTATATTCAGAAATTTCTCCGAATGGGAAACTATTGGCAGCGACTGCGCGAGATGGTTCGCTGCTCGTTTGGGATTTGCAAAAAGCAGAAATTCAAAACGACGTGGTCAATATCAATTGCGGGTATAAATTTAAGCTGAAATTTGATGATATATCTGGCATGTATGGCGAGCAAAAAAGCGCTGGGATTAAGGTTAAGCATAATTACTTAGCTTATAAAATGCCGTACCCAAGATATGAAATAGATGTATATGCTAAATATCCATCAAAGAATTTATTTTATAGGGACGAAGTTACTGCTGGCGATATTAGGTATAGGGCAGAGGGCAGCACTAACTCTGGAATTGCTGATAAATTATACTTCACCGTTCTCGCGGGATTTGAAAATAATTCAAAAATTCAAATTGATTCGATTATTTGCGTTAGCCCAGATTTATATTACTTTGAGGGCGAGGAATCTTATATCTCTACTTTCAGCAATTGCATAGCCAATCCCAAGCAGATAATTGTGGATAATGCCCCCCAAATGAATATAGCTTATGAAAATAAGGCTTTATCAATAGATATTTATTCAATTGAAAATGGCGAAGCTACTTTGCTGATATATGATTTGAATGGAAGATTGGTTTATTCAGAAAAGAATGTTAATTTGCAAATTGGCTGGAATAAACTATTGAGAAATACGTATTTCTCGCAAGGAATGTATGCCGTTAATATTATTTTTGCATCTGGCTATATGATTAGCGGCACAAGTTTATTCTAATTTGAAACGACGGGGATAAATGAGTAAAATCTACAAATATTTAGTTAGTATTTTTTTGTTAGCTACCACCTATGCCTTTGGGCAAACGCCCGATGGATATATGTTAGAGTTTAGAACTCTGCCGAGCAATGACACAGTCAGAATAGAGCGATATTACGGCGATTGGTGGTTTGGCGTCTTTGGCGGACCGAACATAAATTTATTTTTTGGCGATTTATATAGCAAAATTAATCCGCAAATGGGCGATTCTATTTATAATCCCAAAATTAGCTTTAATTCAGTTTTTGGTGGAGGGTTCTATTTTGGCGGATTAGCCGAATACAAGCCACGAAATGAACGATTTGCATACTCGCTCGGAGTGTCTTTCCTCGATAGAAAAGCTTTCACGACCACTACAAATAAATTCAATGATTCGCTGCAAACCCAATATAGATATAAGTCAATATTAGACTATTTAATAATTTCACCACAAGTTAAATATTATACTAGCTTGGCTGGGCTTTATTATTACGGTGGGCTAGATCTTGGGATAAATTTATCAACAGACGCTCGGCAAGCTAAAAGTTTTGTAAATTCTGGCTATATAGAACAATTTACAAAAGTTCCAGGCGTCAAAGCAAATACAAGGTTAGAAATAAATCTTGGGCTTGGATATGAGTTTTTGCTTGCGGACTTCGCAGGTATGGGCAGGGTGCTGGGCAATCCATATATAGCTTTAAATAGCGGTACAAATGTATTATCGCACTTTAAGTCAAGTTGGAATACTATAGGTTTTAAAGTCGGCTTTGCTATGAAATTTGGCAAAGATTATCGAATATTTGATACGCTACGCTTTGACCCGAACTATGTCGAACCGCCTCAGTATTTAGCAGAAATTTCAACAAGAGGAGTTGAATTTAAAGGGTTTAGGCAAGAGCAGCCGCTTGTTTCTGCGTGGTTAGCTTATGTGGAAGTGCCGCAAATTGAAGAAGAGATAGCAGAAGTGATAACTCCACAATTCAACGAAGAGTTGCGCGAAAGAAGTCAAGGGCAAATTAGAAGGCGAATAGTGCCTAATCAAATGGTTGTATTCAACTTTGATAAGCCAGAAACTACTTCGCTATCGCGAGAAATCGA
>JAKIZN010000173.1 GCA_022708005.1 Bacteroidota bacterium
GGCAATGGAGTTTGCGGGTTCTATAGCGTTAGCCAACGGCGCATCACAATAAATCCGCCGTTTGTGGCATCAGTCCTTACTTTTCATTTGGCATAATGTTTGCAGCTATAGG
Source organism: Bacteroidota bacterium (assembly GCA_022708005.1). GTDB lineage: Bacteria > Bacteroidota > Ignavibacteria > Kapaibacteriales > UBA2268 > JAKIZN01. The sequence continues at coordinate 113 of JAKIZN010000173.1, forward strand.
CTTGTGGTTCAACTATTTGGAGTAATTCTTATGAAGTATCTAAGGTTATTTTTAATCATTTTCTTGCTAAGCAAGGCGAACGCTGCTGAGCCTATTGTCAGCGTTGCTCCCTTGCCTAATGGGGCTGAACTCGAATTGTATGAGGACAGCGAGGGGCTTTTTGCACTAAAAATATTAGAATATTATGGAGCCGCTGTGGCACTTGAAACACAGCTAAAATCTATGGGTATAGAAGTGGTAAATAGCATCGCCTCGCCAACTCTCGAAGAGCTACAGGAGACCGAAATAAGGACGCTCAAGCGATTTTACAATCAAGCTATAAGCATCCAAAAGCAAGTGCAGGACGCTCCTGATGGGCTGTACAACAATAAAATCGAGGAACTTCGCGCGAAACTTGAGAAAATGAATAGCGAGAATTTTCTGATGAAAGAGCAAATCCATATTCAAAATTTGGACTTGCTATCTACTGACTTCTATCGGAATCAATACCGCGAGCTAATTAAGCAATCGGATAGTTTGCGATTGTTTATCGACAAAACATTTTACGAACACCAAAGGCAACTTTGGGAAAGTGCCGACAATATCCGGTTGGCTTATGACAATTACCGAAATAGTGTTTCTGTGCTCGCCCTTTCGCTATCTGGGAATTACATTAATTACAATAGCGATAGGCTTGATGCCAATATTTCTCCGGGCATAGCAATTAACTTCAATCCAAGTCCGATTTTTGGACTTGGAAAGGTCTTTGATATTTGGGGAGAGTATGATTACCAACTTGTCGAAACAAGTAAAAACGCAGCTAATCAAAATTTTAGCTTGGAGTATAAAACTGATTATTTCTCTACGGGGGTGAATGTAAATTTACCACTTTCCGAATTAATGAAAATAGAGCAGTTTTATTTGGGGTTAAAAGGTGGCTATGGCTTCTTTTGGGGAACAACTCGGCTTCCGAATACTAATTTAGCTTCGGAGAAGTGGCAAGGGCAAGTTATTCGTTTCGAGCTTTGCGCTACAAATTTCAGTCGCTTCCATTTTCCGATGGGAGTTTATATAGCGTATAATTTTAATAATTATTCTAAAGACTTGAAATTCCCGACAGCAGGCGCAGCTATCAATTTAGGTCGCCCTTGGACGACAAGTTTTCAGCTTGGGCTTAGGTTTGCTCTTTGGCAATCAGCTTCTACTTCGGTATTTTAAGAGGTGCTTATGAGAAAATATATGCTTATATTATTGGCAGTGCTTGCTTTTAGCATTCCGTCTATTGCTCAAAATGGCAATACGTCTGCAGTACTACAAGGGGCGAGGTATGTTAAGCTGGCTAATAGCTATATTCATGATGGCGATTATAATAAAGCGCTTCAGATGCTCAGCATAGCCACAGCCAAACTGCAAAATCTCACAGGGCAAGAATCGCTATATTGGAAGGCTGCTATTCAAGAAGCTTACGGCACCTTGTTTGCCAAGATGAATATGCTAAACGAAGCTAAAGAACATCTTCAAAGTGCGCTTTCGGCGTATAAGAAAATTATTACAATGCCAGATGGCAGTCCTTATGCTGTGAAATCGCTTATTGATAAGTTGGATATGCCTATAGGTAATCCACCACCGTGGAACTCTGTGCAAATAAGTGGCGGAGCTATTGCTGGGCTAACAAATATTGCTAATTACGATGATAGCAAACTAAAGCAATTGCCAAGCGGATTGCCTAACAGTATCGAAAATATTAGCTTGGCGGGAAATAAATTTAGAGATTTTCCGACGGAACTAGCGAGGCTACCAAATTTACAGTGTATCAATCTTGCAAACAACAAACTTACTAACATTAACATCGACTTTAGTTCATTAAAAAAATTAAAGTGGCTTGACGTTTCTAACAACAAAATTAAAGAAATTGGCAACGGTATTTCGTCTGCGACATCGCTTGAGTATTTGGATTTATCAGGCAATAAACTTAAAGAACTGCCTATTGGTATCAGTAATCTTAAATCATTAAAAATACTTAATTTAAAAAATAATCGGATTCCTTTTGCTAAAATTAAAACTTTAATTCAATCGATGCCTACAACCAACATTGTCCATGACGAATATGTGCCAAAAGAAGAAGACATCGAAGAATAACGATATAAAAATAACCTCAAAGCGGGGCTATCCACTTTTCATAGGATAGCCCTATATTTTGCCTCAGAAACTGCATTTGACCTCCCAGCTCTCTCTATTTTTAGAATTGTTGAACGGCAATAATTTTTTATTTTTATTTTATTTATTTAATTTTGTAACAAAGTATTATTTAATTTGTCTTTCTTATTTTGCAACGCGTGGTAGTTTAAATAGTCGAGAAAACAATAAAAGCAAGATGATTTTTTAGATGTAAAGAAATTTACTGTTACATTAACAAAAAAAACGCAGGAAAATCGTTTTTTTTGATTATTTTTCCTATTATAATAGTGAGTGAAATTATAAAAATTCGTATATTAGTAGTATTGTATAGATTAATTTTTTTTTTAATAGTGAGGTTTTATAAATGAAAAGTTTTTTTAGAAAGCTTAGCATAATAGCGTTAATGCTGATAACCTTCTACATCCCATCTCGAGCTGACGTAATACAAGTTGGCACGGGAATTGTTTTGGGGAATTATCCGTTTACGCAAATTGATGAGGATGCAGCTTCGTATTTCTTATACAGAGCAGCAGAAATAGTTGCAGCAGGAGGCTCAGCAGGAATGATTAGGTCGATTGCATTCCAAGTCAATACAGATCCTAACCAATTATTCCCGCTCACTTTCAAAGGGTTGACAATTTCTATGCAGACAACCACTGCTACAAACGTGACGGGACCAATAACAACCGGTTGGCAGCAAGTTTATTACTCTGCCTCCTACACAATGACTTCTACAGGTTGGAATACCTTTAGTTTCCCAGAAAATAGTTATTTTAACTACACTTCGGGGCAAAATCTATTAGTCAAAGTATGCTTCAACAATCCTAGTGGTGAGTTTAGCACCGTAAATAAAGTTTATGGCTCAATTGTAACTGGGACGGCGCACTGCCGATATGGCTCAGGAGATGGATGTAGCAATACATTCGCGGGTTCAAGTGCTGGAGCAAGTACCCCAAGACCTAACGCTCGGTTCGACTTTTTGACTAATCCAAAACTTATGGCAGTCTATCCGCCAGCAGTTCCTCCAACAGTAATAGCAGCAGGCTCAATTATACCATTTAATAGCGATTTGCAGCCCGCTGTTGATATTAAACGTGCAGCAGGGCAGCCTACTGTTTACGTAAGTTATAAAATAGTAGGTCCGACAAGTAATCCAAATCCGACAATGATATATGAAGCTGTTGTCGAGGGGGATACAGCTTCAAGGATTCCTTTGAACGTTGTTGGCGACCCTATTCCATATAGATATAAATTTACTCATGCAAGAGGACCAGCCGCTTATATTGATCCCCTAGAAGGCTCGACTGGGCAACTAGACTTCTCTAATCCCGGACTTGAAAGCGGAGAATATACGATTTACTGTACTTTTGAAATTGATGGACGACCAGACTTAACTGCAACGACTGAGCAAAAATTCAATATATCGCTGCCATGGGACTTAGTCGGTTATGGAATACCGTACCCACTAACAATGGACTTTACAAAGTATCCTATGTCAGGCGGTGGAAGTATACCGTTGGGTGCTACTGTGCTAAACGCTGGCTTGAATCCAGTTGACTCGTTCCGCGTTGAGTGCCGTATTTTCCAAAACGGTGTGTTGGTTCATCAGCCACCAAACGTACTTTGGGTGAATAAGGCGGCTCCACTACTTGCAGGGCATACCACAACTATTATGTTCGAAAGCTTTGTCCCTACGGGGGTTGGTGAGTTTGATGTTCAGATAAGAGTGCGATTGCTCAATTCTCAAGACTTAAACACAGCCAACGACGTGTATCCAGTGGGGAACAATAAACATACATTTAAGATTACTTATGGAATAGACGCAAAAGCTGATGCGTTACTATCTCCAACGGCAACAAACTATTTGAAGAGACCTATTCCAATAGTGGGCAAGTTTTTAAATAATGGTTTTGAAGATATTTTAGACGGTGTTGCAAAAGTTTCTATTAAAGATGGTCGGGGTAATGAAGTTTTCTATGATGAAAAAATTGTAGAGAACGTGCCTGCTACCAATCCTCCTTTTGCTTATGTTCGCTTTGATAACGAATTTGTCCCAGAAGAGTTAGGCGTTTTCACTGCAACTATTTCAATGGAGCATCCGTTCGAAGGCAATCCAATGGACAACGCGATGACAACATCGTTTGAAATAGTTACTGGTATGGAAGGTACTTTCACAGTTAGT
>JAKIZN010000174.1 GCA_022708005.1 Bacteroidota bacterium
AGTTATCAGCGATATAAATATGCTGAGAAAAACTGCATTGCCCAAAATATGCTCTGCTGTATTTTTATCTTTTTCGCCTAATTTAATCGAAATTAAAGCTGTCGAGCCAATTCCGATAAGCATACAAAAGGCTAATATTATCGTTACAATTGGGAAGGTAAGGGTAATGCCAGAGATGGCTTCTGTTCCCACTCCGCGCCCAACAAATATTCTATCAACTACGTTATAAGAAGCATTTGCAATCATTCCGACTATTGCAGGAACAGAAAATTTCCATATCAATTTGCCGATTGATTCGTACTCCATGTGCTGTATATCTCGCATCGAAGTCCAGTATTATTATCATAAAAAACTATATATTAACGTAGAATTAATAAACAAATTTTAATTTGATATGATTTTCACAAAAAAAGGACTGCTTTTTATCAGCAGCCCTTTTGCGTAATTCAAAATATATTTCTATAAAGCTTGCTTTACTATCGCCGCGAAAACTTCTGGCTTATTCATAGCAAAATCAGCTAACACTTTGCGATTAATAGTGATATTTTTCGTTTTCAAAGCGTGCATTAATTTTGAATAAGTTGTTCCATTCAAACGAGCAGCCGCATTAATACGGACGATCCAAAGACTGCGATACTCGCGTTTTTTGAGCTTTCTGCCGACGTAGGCGTGCAGCAAACCTTTTTCGATGTGGTTCTTCGCTACTGTCCAGACATTTTTTCTTCTTCCCCAGTATCCTTTTGCTAATTTTAGCATTTTTTTGCGTCTGGCGCGCGAAGCTACTTTGTTTACTGATCTTGGCATAATTCACCTAAATAATTAATAATAAATAATTTGGCTAAGGGAGAGCTTCTTTCCCCTTTCGCCGTTTAATTAAATTTACAGCGCGAGCATACGCTTTACACGTGGCTCATCGACCAATGCTATCAAAGTTGTCGAGCGGAGATTTCTCTTGCGCTTTTGCGACTTCTTTGTCAAAATATGGCTATGATAAGCTCTTTTGCGCTTTACCCTGCCGCTGCCTGTCAATTCAAAGCGTTTCTTTGCTGAACCGCTTGATTTCATCTTGGGCATAATTACCACCTTACAAGGTTTAATTAATTAAAATAAACACGAACTACAAATTTAACATTTTTTTGGCTTATAAAAAAGATTTTTTTGTTGAGAGCAGTTTTATTCCAAAGATTTTTAACCCAAATAATGCAATAGAAATTTTACTTGACTATGTCTTTAGACAATGGGGCATGCCCCATTGTCTATCCGCTATTTTTCAGATGTCCTACACCTTTTGTCTGAATCAGGATTTACCTGATTAAAGGATTAGCAATATTATTCTCGCCTATATAACTCAAACGGCAAAGGATTTGCCTTCGCCGCTTGTCTTTCTAAAAGTATATTTTTATTTGTAAAGCCGCTTATCTGTGTATGCCTCTGGTTGATTTTTGGATAAAATCAATGCAATACATAACTTCGGGCGATACCTTGCCCCGCTTCATAAATTCATCTATACCATCTTTATTGTTCATGCCGGAAAATAGCAATAAATCATAAAAGTCCTGAATTTCCCTAATTAATTCGTCGGAAAAGCCTCGCCTGCGGAGCCCAACTTTATTGATTTTCTCCACTCTGGGCGGATTGCGACCGATTAACACATACGGAGCAACGTCCATAACAACCTTGACATCAGCTCCAACCATTGCGTGGCAGCCAATAGTAACATATTGATGGACTTTTGCCACGCCGCCTAATACTACCCAATCTTCAATAATGACATGCCCCGCAAGCTGAACAACATTGGACATAATAACATGATTGCCAACTCGGCAGTCGTGTGCCACGTGGCAATAAGCCATTATAAGGCTGTCCGAGCCAACGGAAGTTAGCCCAGTGGCGTTAGTACCGCGATGGATAGTAGAAAACTCTCTAAGCGTGGTTCTATCGCCTATTTGCGTATATGTTATTTCGCCTTCAAATTTCATATCTTGCGGCTCAGTGCCGACAACTGCGCCCGGGAATATTTTGCAGTCTTTGCCTATGGTAGTGCCTGTGTCGATATAGCAATTAGCCATCAGCACAGTGCCGTCGCCGATAACAACGCCATCATTAACGACGCAATTAGGTCCCACCTTGACGTTTTCGCCCAATTGAGCTTTGGGCGAAACTACTGCTAACTTGTGAATTTCAACTGACATAAATTTAAACCTATTTGTCTACAATTGCTGCTTGGAATTCCGCTTCTGCAACTACAGCGCCATCCACATAAGCAGCGCCTTTAAACAGCAATGTTCCCATTCTTTTGTGTATTAACTCTACTTCCATCACTAATTGGTCGCCGGGAAGAACTGGCTTCCTGAATCGGGCATTTTTAATGCCCATGAAAAACAGTAGTTTTTTGCCTTGCTCGTGAGGGAGCAATTGGCTCCAAACGATAAGTCCGCCTGTCTGAGCTAACGCTTCGCAAATCAGCACGCCCGGCATAATAGGCTTTTCGGGGAAATGTCCGGGGAAAAACGGCTCATTGACAGTTACGTTTTTATAGCCGATAATCTTCGTTTTTGCCTCGTTCAAATGTGTAATTCTATCTATAAGCAGGAATGGATAGCGATGGGGCATAATCTCCATTAAACCGTTTATATCCATTACTACTTCCTTTGTTTTAGCTGGATTTAGCCTATCTTGCTTCTGCTGTTCCAAATATTTTTTTCTAAGCATTTTAGCAAATTCGTAGTTGCTTAAGTGCCCCGGGCGAGCAGCAAGGATTTGCGCTTTAATCGGCACGCCGACTAGTGTTATATCGCCTATCATATCTAATAATTTATGTCGGGCAGGCTCATTTTTGAAACGCAGCTCTGTGTTGTTTAATATTCCGCCATTAGTGCCAACCACAGGCTTCTCGCTTAAGCTAAATGTATCTTTGAGCCATTGGACTTTTTCTTCGGAAAGCTCGCAATCGATTATAACGATGGCGCTGTTTAGGCTTCCGCCTTTGATTAAGCCATTTTTATAAAGCATTTCTACTTCTGTCAAAAAGCAAAAAGTCCGGGCAGGAGCAAATTCCGTTTCAAATTCTGCTTCTAAATTAAACAGCCCGGTATGCTGACTTCCAAGCGCGGGATTGAAATAATCCACCATTACAGTAATTCTGTAATCATCAGTTGGCAAAGCAACTATATCGACCTGCTTTTCTTCGTTAGTAAATCTAACGGCTTCATCTATAACAAGATATTCTCGTTCAGCGTCAAGTTCGATGGTGCCTGCTTTTTTCAATGCTTCCACGTATGGCATTGAACTGCCATCAACAACTGGCGGCTCGTTAGCCGAAAGCTCTATTATGCAATTATCTATTCTAAGCCCTGCCAATGCTGCAAGCACATGCTCAACTGTATGGACTTTCACATCGCCGATGCCTAAAGTTGTGCCACGAGATAAATCGACAACATAATCAACAAGGGCTGGGATTTCTATTTTTTCAGGCAAATCGGTACGAACGAATTTATAGCCGAAATTCGCTGGAGCTGGCTTAAACGTTATAGTTGAAGGATTGCCCGTATGAAGACCTATCCCAGAAAAGGATACTTCGTTTTGGATAGTACGCTGTTTTTCCATCTAACTTTTTTCTTTAGTTTATACTAAATTCCAGATTGTTTAAAAAATAAGAGCAAAATTAAGCAATTAAGGCTTAACTACAAAATGAAAAAAACTGGAAGTGGCAAATTTTGAGTGCGTTAGCTTAGACAAATATAGTACATCCAAAGGATAGCATAGCGTCCAATGTAGCTTATAGAAGTGGCTGGCTACGAAACAGTTATTGTCTAAAAGCATTTATGCCATAGCGTTTTTTGCGACGCTTCTATATTGTTGCTGTATTTAACGATAAGAATAATTTTAATTTTGCAAATATTTTTTTATGCCTTTTGATTTTTTTTTCTTATCTTTGTAATTCGTATAAAAATAAATACTGAAATTTTTGGAGTATATGGATGATTACTAAAGAGCAAAAAGCGGATATTGTCCAAAAACATAGCGGTAGCCAAAGCAATACGGGCAAAACTGAAGTTCAAGTAGCCCTATTGACCGCAAGAATCAATGATTTGACTGGACATTTAGCAAATCATAAGAAGGACAACCATTCTCGCCGCGGGTTAATCAAGTTGGTTGCAAAGCGACGCAAATTGCTTGATTACTTAGCAACTAACGATATCTCAAGGTATCGCTCAATCATAGCCGCATTGTCATTACGTAAATAACGAGAACGGCGAAGTTGCTCGCCGTTCTTATTTTAAACTTATTCGGTATATTAAATTATGTCAATTAAAACTGCGAAAATAAATTTCGACGGTAAAGAATATTCAATTGAAACAGGACGATTTGCTAAGTTCGCAAGCGGTGCTGTTATGGTATCTTGTGGCGAAACAATGGTGCTGGTAACGGCTGTTGCAAGCG
>JAKIZN010000175.1 GCA_022708005.1 Bacteroidota bacterium
AAAATCATGGGATGCTCGTAGTAAATGGCGCCAACATGGAAAAAGATTGGAACTGGTGCGTTCAAAATAAAGAAGGGTTCGACGTAGAGTTAATCAACTCAACTGAAGACTATAACCTTTTGGCAGTGCAAGGACCAAAGTCGCTCGAAGTTGTTCAAAAATTGACCGATACCGATTTAAGCGATGTGGAATTTTATCACTTCAAGTTAGGCAAAGTGTGCGGTTACGATGCTATTTTGTCGAGAACTGGCTACACTGGAGAATTGGGATATGAGCTATATTTCAAAGGCGATGTGGCAACAGCAGAGCATATTTGGAAAGAACTTATGAGCAAAGGTGCAGAGTTTGGCATAGAGCCTGTTGGGCTTGGTTGCAGAGATACTCTCCGCTTGGAGAAAGGATTTTGCTTATACGGCAATGATATAAACGAGACAACCAATACAATAGAAGCTGGGCTTGGTTGGATAACTAAATTAGCAAAAGGTGCTTTCAATGGTTCTGATGCTATTGCTAAAGTTAAAGAAAACAAGCCGAACCGTAATCTTGTTGGCTTCACTTCTAGCGCTGAGCGATTTATACCGAGGCAGCATTACAAAATATTTGCCGACGGCAAGGAAATTGGCGAAGTTACAAGCGGCAATCTATCGCCAACGCTTAATAAGCCAATTGGCTTAGGCTATGTGGCAACTGAATACAAAGCACCGGGCACAAAAATTGAAATTGAAGCTCGTGGAAAGCTATTCCCAGCTGAAGTGGTAAAATTACCCTTTGTTTCATAATTTATAAAATTAATTAGGGATTGACTTTAATTTTGCTAAATAAAAAATAGTCAATCCCTTTTTTAATTTAACTCCAACTTAATCGTCATACTTACCGAATGAATAATTATAGGAGTGCTTTAATGAAAGTATCTTTAAACCTTGAAAAAAATATGAAGTTCAAAGGCATTAGCACTGATGGACACATTACCCACTTTGACTCGCATAAAGAGGTTGGCGGCGACGACTCGGCAGCCACTCCGATGGAAGTTTTGCTGCAGTCTATGGCGGCTTGCACTTCGATGGATGTTGTATCTATATTGCGCAAAAAGCGGCGCACAGTCGAAGCATTTGATGTGCTAATCGACGGCGAAAGAAAAGATGTTCATCCTCGCACATTTTCCAAAGTACATTTAAAATTTATTCTAAAAAGTCCAGACGCTGAGTTAAAAGACTTAAATCGAGCAGTGGAATTATCGCAAACCACTTATTGCGGAGCTGCAGCGATGTTCCGTGCGGCTGGCTGCGAAATTACTTACGAGACTGAAATAATTAACACTTGATAGCTATCCTTGCGATTAGTTACTCAATAATATATTTTTTTAACCGATAACAAGTATTGTTCGCGCTTTGGCATAATCTTTGCAAAAATCTAAATGCTATCAGCAAGACAAGCACTATTATGTTACTTTATCTACGGAAGACAAAATGTTTTCAAAAATTGTAGAACTCAATAGGGACTATATTTGCAGCAAACTCGAGAGTTTGGACTTCGTTCGCATAGATGACTTGATTGAAAATGAAGCTTTGCCACAAACATATAGGAATATGATTATTGCAGAGCGAGACATTTGGATATTTAAGGAAAGATTAAAACTTTCGTCAAGTCCGTTTTTTCAATTCGGTAGCAGCGAAGCTGATTTTTTTGAGTACGAAAACTTTTTAAAGAAAAGTGCAGTTGTTCCATTTGGCAAAGTTGAAGAATTTATCGAAAGTTTAGTTAAGTTGCGAGTAAACTTCCTTTGTCGCCCGAGAACTACTTTAAGATACTTTATTTTCAAAGAGTCGCTAACGGTATCTATCAATGAGTTTTTGAAATATTTTGCCTTTTTTCAAGATTTTGAATGCCTATATCAGCGGTTTTACGAGCATATAGCAACGGAAATAAATTCTGGGAAATCACATATTTCAATCTATGAATTTGATAATTTAATAGAAGAATTTGACTTAAGCCAACTTTATGAGTTAGATGCTGATTCTTTCGTTACGCTGATTAGCCCGATGTTTGATTTGTTTAGCATAGAAGACCCCGATGATGGCAATCGTCAAGTGCCAGCGGAAGCTCTTATTCTCTTTTTCGACGATAAAAAATTAAGACACGTCGCAAGCAAAATTGAGAATAGCTACAAAGGGAAAAAAGTAACAATCGAGCAATTGCTCCTTCTTTTGGAGGATGCTCTCTCGCCCACTACTGCTGCGGAATTTGACGTGAGCGAGCCGATAAATACTTGGGAAACAGATATGCCTTCGGCAGAGCCTTCACTAATTGATACAACTGACGAAAGCGAAAATTATCAAGTTATTGCTGACGACTTCGCTGCCGAAGACGAGCTATCAGAAAGCAATTTTGCAGACATAGATATTGACGCAATTGAGTTGCAAAGTGAGCCAGAAGTTGATGAAGTAAGTGAATTACCAATAGAAAATGTCGAAACATATAACGAACCACTCGAAGATGAGCAAATGCCCATAAGCGAAAGCATAGAAGAATTTGCCATTGACGACGTTGAAGTTCCGAAAGACTTGACAGAGGATATTGCTATCGATGAAGAATTGCTATACGAGCAAGCTGCTGGCGACGAAGAGCCTTTCAAAGCAGATGCTATAGCTGAGTTTGAGGAAAGTAGTGCCTCCCTCCTACCCTCTGTCGTGGAGGGCGAGCAAGCCGAAGGTGATGGCGACCCATTTGAAGTGGAAAGCAAAATAACAAACAATTTCATTGCGTTGCTCGGTGTAGAGCCAAGCGACACGGCAATTGAGTTACCCGATGACCTTGCACTGCAAGATGAGACTCCAGTTTTTGAGTGCAGCGGCGACCTTCAAAGCAGTCTATCTAATTTTGTAAACCAACTGCTTAACTCAAGCAACGAGCAAGAGGAAACATTGCCAAGCGAGGATGTTCCGCAAGAAGCAGAGCCATTATTAGATTACAACGATGCAGAAGACAATTCGCCACAAAGAGCTACCTTCAAGAGCATTTTAGGCGATGATTACAGCAATTTAGCCGAAGATGTTGTCGAAGATATGGAGAAAATCAGCGATGATTCAGACCACCCAGAGTTCCCAATATTCGACATGCAAGAAGAATCGCCACACAACAAAGAGGCAACTGATTTCAATCTTGATGTAATGTCTTCCATAAAAGAATACGGACAAGAAACTATTATTACAGACAACAAAGTGAGCCAAGATTTGTATTTTTCAAATTTAAATGAGTCAAAAGAAGATGAAATTCGTTGACATAGTAAATATATCGGTAAGTGCGGGCAAAGGTGGCGATGGGCATATCTCGTTTAGGAGAGAAAAATACGTTCCAAAAGGCGGTCCTGACGGTGGCGATGGCGGAAATGGTGGAAGCGTTGTATTTAAAGCAGATAGACAGCTTACTACGCTGCTCGATTTTCGCTATAATCGAGCCTATAAGGCAGCAGATGGCAAGCAAGGTATGAAAAGCACCAAAACGGGGAAAAGCGGCAAGGACTTGCTTATTCGCGTGCCACTTGGGACTTTGGTGAAAGATAGCGATACAGACGAACTTATAGTTGATTTAAAAGAAGAAGGGCAAGAGTTTACCGTTGCAAAAGGTGGGAATGGTGGCTGGGGCAATTTTCGGTTTGCCACTGCTACTAACCAAACGCCAAGATTTGCTAATCCCGGATTGCCCGGCGAAGAGAAAAACTTAATACTTGAGCTAAAACTGCTCGCAGATGTTGGCATAGTCGGCTTGCCAAATGTTGGCAAATCCACTTTGATTTCTGTTATTTCCGCGGCAAAGCCAAAAATTGCCGATTATCCTTTTACTACTTTAACTCCAAACTTAGGAATGGTGCGAATAGCCGAAGGCAAGAGTTATACCGTTGCCGACGTTCCCGGTTTGATAGAGGGCGCCTCCACTGGCAAAGGGCTCGGCATACAATTTCTGAGGCACATTGAGAGAACGCAGGTGTTATTATTTATGCTCGATGCGCTGAGCGATGACCCTTTAGCCGATTATAAGGTGCTGAGAAATGAGCTAACGCAGTATAATAAAAAATTAGATAAAAAGCAGCGGATAGTTTGCTTCAGCAGATTAGACGCTATTACGGAAGATAGACTTAGCGAAATTAAGTCGATTAAGTTTCGCGAAAAAAAACTGCGGGTGCATTACATTTCGGCAGTAGCTGGAATAGGTATAGATGATTTAAAACATAATTTGTGGGAATTCGTTTCTGAAGGAAAGGAATAAAGTCAGTATATTATTCCTTAATTTAGCGTGAATTTATTGTCATTTATGCTTTTAATTCGCATAATTTAGTGGAACTAAAAGAAAATAGTTGATTATTTGAGTTTTTTTTTGTAAAATTATCAATTGCAAAATTCGTATCATACAAAAAACGTTATTGAACT
>JAKIZN010000176.1 GCA_022708005.1 Bacteroidota bacterium
CAACATAAATTGCATAAAGATTTGCAAAACTTGCCCTTGCTTTTGCTCCTTTACTTGCCGATTTGGTCTTTAAGTTTAAGTATTGAAGCAAAAGGCTCTTCTCAAAAATATCTTCGCTTTGATTGCCAAAATGATTTTTAAGGATTTGCTTTATCGCGGCTGTAAATGTATGCTCCACTTGTTTCAAATAATGTTAGGGGTTCAACTTCTTGTTTTTTATTAATCTCAAAAGTTCTAATTTCTCTTTCAAGCTTTTCGCCTTTGAACTCTTCTTGGATCTTTAATCTTCGTAATCCGATTTTCACATATTCGTCTTGTAGTTCAATGCCTATTGATTTTCTATTTAGCTGCTTAGCAACAAACGAAGTGGTAAAAGTCCCTGAAAATGGGTCTAGCACTAAATCGTTCTCGTTTGAGCTTGCCTTTATGATCCTTTCTAATAGTGTTATCGGTTTTTGTGTCGGATGATTTTCATATTCTTTCATTCTATAGCGAACTCGTGGAAATTCCCAAACGTTTCCGGGTATTTTTGCGGAATTATATACCTGCGGTGGATTTTTACGATAGTCAATCAACTTTCGCTTTGCCCCTGTTTTAGCCTCAACGAGAACATCGTCGGCATTAAATGTATAATTTTCAGTATCTTTCACACAGAATAAAATCGGTTCATAAAGAGAGCCATAATACTTTTTTGCCTGAACTCCTGAACTATCGTAAAACCAGACTATTCTTGATAAAATATTAATTCTACTTCGCAAATATATATCGAAAAATGGCATAAATTGAGTTGCCGTCATCACATAAAAACTTCCGCTTGGCTTTAACTTTTTTATGCATAAATCTAGCCACTTATAGCACCATTTCAAGTATTCTTCATCTGATTGCCACTTTTCTTTGTAGCCATTAAAACTTTTGCCAATGTTATATGGCGGGTCAGCAAATATTAAATCAATTGAACTATCTGCAATTTGACTTTCTAATACCTCAATTGCATCTCCCAAGAATATTTTATGGCTTCCGTTTTCAAATATTTCCATTTTGCCATTAAATTTTATTGACAACTTTAATCAATTATTTTGACGCTCAACTATAAATAAGATTGTGCAAGCATATATAAGCCATTGGAATTAAAACCGATACACAGCTTATCAACTTCCAAATGCAGCTTTCATAGATAGAAAAATACAGCAAATTTGAGAAAATGAATAAATTCAGGTTCAGTAATTTTATTACCCAGCCAATCTAGCCGCATTCAAATAGAAAAGGTATTTTTGTCGGTGTGAGAGGATTTGAACCTCCGACCCCTACGTCCCGAACGTAGTGCGCTACCGGACTGCGCTACACACCGCTGTTGCCAAGCAAAAATTGCATATTTGCAACTATTTCCAATAGCAAAATTAATAAATAAATCCATTATACGCAATATCTTTTTAGCAAGTTTATGCTATAAAATAGTTTTTGCCGTAGCCGCTAAAAAAATTCCACCCATATAAAATACATTTGTTAATATGTATAAAATCAGTAACTTTGTAGTTTATTTATGTTTACTTTATTAAAATTGGTGAAATAATGTCTGAATTCAAAATTAAACCCGCGAGCAAAACGCATAACGTAACTTATGCTATCCGCGATATCATTGTATTAGCCGACGAAGTTAGAAAATCTGGCAAAGAAATGCTTTACTTAAACATTGGCGACCCAAACGTTTATGATTTCACAACTCCAAATCACATCATCGAAGCTACTTATAAAGCTATGCTTGACAACAAAAATGGCTACGCTCCATCGAGCGGTATCAAAGCCGCGACCGATGCCATTGCCCGAGATGCCGAGAAAAAAGGCATTAGCAACATTTTAGACGTTTTCGTAACTACAGGTGCAAGCGAAGCTATAGAAATATGCCTTACCGCACTGCTCAATCCCGGCGAAAACTTCTTGATGCCTACTCCCGGCTATCCGCTTTATACAGCGGTCGAGAGCAAACTTGATTTAGTGCCAAACCCATACTACCTTGACGAATCAAACGGCTGGCAGCCAGACATTGAAGACATCAAGTCGAAAATTAACGATAAAACAAAAGCTATTGTTCTAATAAATCCGAACAATCCGACTGGCTCTATATGCGAAAAAGAAACTTTATTGAAAATCATAGACTTAGCATTGGAGCATAATCTTGTCATTTTCGCAGATGAAATATACGATAAAATGATATTCGGCGAAAAAGAGCTTATTTCTATTGCGTCGCTCAATAAAGATATTTCCTGTATTACTTTTTCCGGGCTGTCGAAGAATTACGTTGCTCCCGGCTTCCGCATCGGCTGGGGCGTGGTAAGCGGGCGACAAAGCGTAATGGGCGATTATATAGAAGCTATCAATAAGTTACTCCGCGCAAGAGTATCGGCAAACCACCCTGAGCAGCACGCTATCGCTGTTGCACTTGATGGCGACCAATCGCATCTAAACGACGTCAATAATCGCTTGAAAAATAGACTGCAAATCACAATGGATAAATTGGCGACTATCCCTGGTATTTCGTTAGTTAAGCCAGAAGGAGCATTCTATGCTTTCCCGTCGATTGAAGTTGAGGACGATTCGCACTTCTGCCGCGAGCTATTAAAAGCAACTGGCGTGGTAGTAGTCCCCGGCAGCGGCTTCGGTCAAAAGCCCGGCAGCACACACTTTAGAATAGTAATACTGCCACCAGAAGATGTTTTAACGAAAGCGTTCGCAAGAATTGCCGAATTTTACGCTGGATATAAAAAATAATCGGACGGCAGCGCAAGAATATAGGTGCTTATATATCAAATAAAATGTTGTTTTCGAAAGAGCATAAGTAATAAAAAATTACAAGAAAATGGCATATATGATAGCCACATCTTTAAATCTCTATTCTCCAGATGTCCTACACACCTCGAAGGTGTAGGACATCTATTTTTTTGACTCTTATGAAACAGCCCCTACAACATTTGCACTAAACAAATATCTCGCTTTTACTTCGTCTAACTCTATTATTTTTTGCTCAAAAAGTGTTATTTTTGATTTCGGTAGAATTTCATTGTGGCTTTACTTTTTATACTACTGCATGATTGAAAGGCGGATATAATGCGATATATAAAACTTCTTGCTTTACTGCTCGCTTTTGCGGGTTACTTTAATATGCTTGCAAATGAGCCAGTGATACTCGAATATAGCGATACACTCGTTGGAACGCAGGATAGCGTTACTAATATTCGTAAGCTCGTGGGCAATGTTCGCTTAAGGCAAGGAAATGTTAGAATTACTTGTGATAATGCAGTTCAATATTTGAATTTGAACAAATATGACCTTAAAGGCAATGTGGTTATCAAGCAAAATACTCTTACGCTAAAATCTCCCGATATAATTTACGATGGCAACACATACATTGCCACCGCCAGCAAGGGCGTTGAGATTGTCGATAGAGAAACCAAGCTAACCGCAAAGGCTGGCAAGTATTCGACAATGACGCTAATCGCAGAGTTTGAAAAAAATGTAGTAGTCGAAGATGATTCTGTCATAATTTTTTCCGATTATGTTAGGCACAATCGAAACGATAGAGTTTCTAACGCTTGGGGCAATGTTTTAATAATAGGGAAATACACTAACGCTTGGCTAATTGGCGATTCCGTGATAAACGTTCCAGCGGCTAATTTTTCGGAGGTATTTGGAAGCCCGAAATTGCTACAAATTGATTCGCTTTCTAAAGTTGAGGAAGAAATTGAAAAAATTACTTATGATACTTTAACTATAAGCGCTGATAAAATGGAGGCAATTCGTGATTTTGGAGACGAGCGGTATATTGCCAAAGGAAATGTGGAAATCATACGAAATCAAATGTTGGCTAAAGCAGAAAAGGGTATTTATTTTAAAGATAGAGATAGAATATTTTTAGAAGAAACGCCTATTGTATGGTATGACTCGACCCAGCTATTTGCCGATACAATTACGGTATATATCGCGAAAAATAAGCTTGAGAAATTAGAAGCAAAGTCATCTGCATTTTCAGTTTCAATACAAGATACCGCGAATTTGGCGAGAAAAAATCAGCTTGCTGGCGATACCATAAATATCATATTTGAAAGCGATACCCTGCGTTACGTTTATTCGACTGGCGACGCGAGATCGCTGTATTTCATTGATACCGACGAGCAACCCGATGGACTTGTAAGCGTTAGTGCCGATAATATTAAAATTGAGCTAAGCGACGGCAAAGCAGAAAATATCATTATGTCAAGTCAAGTTCCGGGCGAATATCTGCCGCAGCATCTTATAAACAACAATGAAAAGCAGTATTATTTGCCGGGCTTTCGGTTCGACGAAAATCGACCGCGCAAAATCGACTACAAAGAGTTTGAGCGTAGAAAGAAAAAGTAGAATTTCCCAAACCTTGCGATATTAAGGAATT
>JAKIZN010000177.1 GCA_022708005.1 Bacteroidota bacterium
AGTTTTCGTCAGATATTCAGGATAAAGTAATCCAATTGCCTATCTCTGAGTTTGGTAGATTTGCAGATATGGCTATTAGCTTCGGTGGCGATGGCACTATGCTGTCCGCTTCGCAAAATTTGATTAATACTGACACGCCCATTATGGGATTTAATGTAGGCAAATTAGGCTTTTTGGCAGAGTTCAGCGTCGATAATGTTGAAAAAGCAATTTATGATATGCTTGAAGGAAATTATCGATTGGTAGATAGAGCTGTAATTGAAACAGTCGTTAATGGCGAAATAGTTTATGCTCTAAATGATTTTGTCATTGAAAAAAAAGATTCCTCGCGGCTTATCACAATTCAAGCATTTGCAAACGGGCATTATATAGGCGAATACCGTGCCGATGGGCTTATTATAGCAACTCCAACTGGCTCCACCGCTTATTCTCTTTCTTGTGGCGGTCCTATTATTGCGCCTTCCACAAATGTTTTTTGCCTTACTCCAATATCGCCACATTCGCTTTCGTTGCGACCATTAGTCATATCAGACTCAAGCGAGCTGAAATTTACGATTAATTCGCCATCGGGCAAAGCCAATTTCGTTGCTGATGGCTATCATGGGCGAACTTTGAGCGACGGAGAATCCGTTGTGCTAAATCTATCGAAAAGCAAAATTAAGTTAGTAAAACCAATGAACAACACGTTTTTCGATTTGCTCAGGAATAAATTACTTTGGGCTGCAAACCCAATTGCTGAGCGAGAACAGAACAATTAACTATTAATTGACAAATTTGTATCTTTACTTATGCTTTATTACTTAGCTCAGTTGCTAAAATCATCAATTGATTTGCCGGGCATCGGACTCTTTCAATATATTACTTTTAGGGCTGCTGCCGCCGCAATAACCGCTTTAATTATATGCTTTTTCATCGGTCCAAAAATTATAGCGAAACTAAAGAAAAATCAACTTGGCGAACAAGCTAAAAAGGAACTTTCGGCAGTTGGAAATCACTCGCTGAAAGCAGGCACTCCAACTATGGGCGGACTTATTGTGCTGCTTGCTTTGCTATTGCCAACTATTTTATGGGCAGATGTTGCTAATTGGTTTGTAATTCTTATTGTTATGACCACTGCTTGGCTTGGTGGAGTGGGCTTTCTCGATGATTATCTAAAAGTAGTGAAAAAGTTGCCCAATGGACTTATTGGAAGATATAAAATTATAGGGCAAATATCTATAGGGCTGATTGTCGGCTCGGTTATATATTTCTTCCCAGAACTTTTCTCGAAAACGTTTCACATTTTTAATACATCTTCGACTATACCATTTGCAAAGAATATTAATTTTGATTTCGGATACCTTTATATTCCAATCGTTGTGTTTATTATGACTGCGACATCAAACGCAGTCAATTTGACAGATGGATTAGACGGATTAGCGATAGGAACTGTTGGGATAGCTGTTTTTGCATTAGCTTTGATAGCTTATGTTTCGGGCAATGCGCAGTTTTCGAATTATCTCAACATTATGTATTTGCACGGCTCTGGCGAGCTTACAATTTTCGCAGCGGCACTAATTGGAGCAGCTCTTGGCTTTCTATGGTTTAACTCATATCCAGCGCAAGTATTTATGGGCGATACCGGATCGCTTGCTTTGGGCGGCGCAGTTGGCGGACTTTGTATATTGCTAAAAAAAGAGTTGCTATTACCGATTTTAGGCGGAATATTTTTTGCAGAAACACTATCAGTGATAATCCAAGTTGCTTACTTCAAATATACAAAAAAGAAATATGGAGAAGGCAAAAGACTTTTCAGAATAGCGCCAATACATCATCACTTCGAGAAAGGCGGCATACATGAATCTAAGATTGTTACAAGATTTTACATTGTTGCAGTGATGCTCGCAATCATAACAATGGCAACATTTAAGGTCAGATAGCATTTTGTTTTAGATGAGGCTGTTTTATAAGTGGCAAAAAATTCCATAAAAAAAATAGATGTCCTACACCTCGAAGGTGTAGGACATCTGGAGAACAGCGTATAGACAATGGGGCATGCTCCATTGCCTAAAACTTAGTCAGTTAGAGTTCCTAATGAATTATTAGAGTTTATTTTAATCCCGAAGGGATTTGATGTTTGTAGAAAATAAAATTGCATTAATATAGTGCGACTCCTACGGAGTCGTATAATGTTAACATAATGCGCCCCCTATAGGGTCGTATAAATCGCCGATTATTCATTACTACAAACATTTGAACCATTCGGGTTCGTTACAATCTGACTTTAAGATGTCCTACACCTCGAAAGTGTAGGACATCTGGAGAACAGCGTATAGACAATGGGGCATGCTCCATTGCCTAAAAACTTAGTCAGTTAGAGTTCCTAATGAATTATTTTGAATTGATTATATTACAACAAAATAAGGCTGTCTCAAATTTTGAGACAGCCTTGTTGCTAAATGCGGAATTGATTATTTCACTACGTTTAGTTTTCCTGTGAGCACATCATTATCGATGCTTAATTTCCATATATAAACGCCTGCAGGCATCGCACTAACGTCTATCTTTATTGAATTGCTGCCAATGCCGGATACTTTGCCGTTGTTTAGTGGCAGTTCAACGCCGTTGGAGTTATATAGTCGTAGTGTGGCAGTCGAAAGAGTGGGCAGATTAATATTAAGCTCTGCAATGTTCGAAACTGGATTAGGATATAACGTAACTCCATATTTCGACATCAATTCTTCTTGTACGGACACAAGCGAAATTGTCTTGAAATATCTTTCTTCTGACCAAGGACCTATTCCAGCTTCGTTCCAAGCTCTAACTCGCCAATAATACCTTGTGTCGTATTCCAAGCCATACACGTTGTGGTATGGCACATAAAGGCTCTTTTCTTCAAGTAGTAAATTTGTAAAATCTTCATTTTTAGATACTTGCAAGTGATAGCCTTCGGCGTGATTTGTGGCTAACCAGCTAAGCCTTACATTGGTCTGCTCATTAGCGGCTGTATGAGCTGGAGTAGTCAAATCTGGCGGAGTTGTTGGAACAACGTTAATAGTTCTAAATGCAAAAGGCTCTGACCATTCTGAATGCCCACCTTGATTTATAGCCCGCACTCTAAATTGATAAGTAACGTAGTTATCTAATCCAGACAAGGTATATGTTGTGTCAATCAAATTTAAAGTATCTAATATGAGATTTGAGAACGAAATTAACTTTGTAACTTGCAAATGGTAGGAGTCTGCTCTATCTACTTTAGACCAAACAAGCTCTACGTTGTCTATAAGCAATTTTTTCTCTTCGTTATCTGGCGAAATAATAATTGGCGCAGTCGGCGGAATGTATGTTGTAGTAAATGAAAATACTTGCGACCAAGCGCCTGAGCCTTCTTGATTTGTGGCTTTAACTTTCCAATAATACTTTTGATTTTCTAATAATGGATTAGCCAATTTTATTTCGCTCGCTGGAATATTTTGTCTGATTATAGCCGAAGTAAAGTTAGCTATGGTATCTAATTGTAACTCATAATATTGCGTAGTTGGAACAGCAGCCCACTTGAAAGTCGGCGTATTGCTAACTTCCGTTGCAAGGTTTGCGGGTTGCAGTAGTTGCGGAGCAGCCAAGTAAGTCTTGAAAACATAATCTTGCGACCAAGCGCTTTCGCAATCGCCTATTTTAACTTTTATTCGCCAATAATAGTATTTGTTGTGCAAAGTATGCTGATATTCAAAAGTCCTTTCATTCAAGCCATCAACATCTGCCAATATATTTGAAAAGTCATCTGTATCCGAAATTTGTATATGATACAAAGCGTCTTCGCCTTTGTCTTTCCAAACATAATTTACAGTTAGCGGCACCCCAGTTGCTTTATCCAAAGGATATACTACGGCTGGTGTCTTGTAAGTTGTTCTAAATTGGCGACCGTCGGACCAAACGCCAACGTTATTTGCGTCGCTTGCACGCACTCGCCAATAGTATGTTGAAAATTCATTATCCAATGGAAATACAACTAATGTATCAGTCCAATTTTCTGCAAAATGCAAAGTATCTGAGAAATCAGCTTTGCTTGATAAATGAATATCGTAAGCTAAAACATCATCTGGCGGCTGCCAAGTAAATGGAACTTCTAAACTTACACAAGTAGCGTTATTTAACGGTTCGGATAGCAAAGGTTTGCCATAAGGAGTTTTAATTGTGAACCAATCAGACCAATCAAGCGAGCAGCTAACAGAATCATTATCGATTAATGCACGAACTCGCCAGCGATAGCTTTTATTGAACTCATCTGGCAAAACATTATTGATTGCAAGCGTAGTATCGAGCACCCCTAATTGCTCTAATAAAATATTAGCAGGCGTTGCATCATCGGCTAATTGAACATCATAGCTAATTGCGTCAGTCGTTGGATGCCATTTCACTTCAAAATTATATGGAAAGCCAG
>JAKIZN010000178.1 GCA_022708005.1 Bacteroidota bacterium
ATTATAATATCCAAAACGCCTTTGGAATCTATGCCTCTATCGACATAATCGCCCAGAAGGTATATATCATCATCTTTATTTACTTTTAGCTTGTCAAAAAGCAATGCACTAAACGATTTAGCACAGCCGTGCACATCAGAAATGGCTATACGTCTTTTCATAGATTAACTATATTTTTTTATCTAAACTTACATAGTATAAACGAAATTCTAACTCAAAAATTGCCGAAGTAAATGTAGCGGATTTTAAAGAAATATCATATAAACAGCTCGGCAAGCCCATGCGTTATTTGCCTGAACTTGCCGAAAGTGTAAGCGACTGATTGAATAGCCGTTTATTTTATTAGCGTATCTGCTCTATCGGGGCTAAGCGAAGCAATTTTCACTTCAGCGCCAGTTGTATCTTCAATAATTTTAAAGTAGTTCAATGCTTCGATTGGCAAATCTGCCCAATTTTTAGTGCCGTGCAGCGTCCGCTTCCATCCTTTTACCGTAACGTAATCGCACTCAAGATTGTCCAATGTTCGCATATCAACTGGGAATGATTTTAGCGACCTTCCTTTATATTTATATGTTGTGCAGAGTTTTATCTCCTCAAATTCATCAAGCACATCGAGCTTGGTAAGCGCAATTTCAGAAATGCCATTTATCATTACAGAGTATTTTAATGCGACTAAATCGAGCCAACCGCAACGTCTGGGTCTGCCAGTAGTTGCGCCAAATTCTGCTCCTATTTTTCTGAGCTTTTCGCCCGTATCGTCGTTTAGCTCTGTTGGGAATGGTCCATTTCCTACGCGAGTGGTATAGGCTTTGACTATGCCAATTACTTTGCTAATGGCAGTCGGCGGTATGCCAAGCCCGGTGCAAGCGCCGCCAGATATAGGGTTAGAACTTGTAACAAACGGGTATGTGCCATGGTCAATATCGAGCAGTGCGCCCTGCGCTCCTTCGGCAACTATCTTTTTATTTTCCTTGATAGCGGTATTGAGTAGCAACGTAGTATCAGTTATCAAATCATCAATTTCTGTGTCGAACGATAAATATTCTTCGACTAAGCTATCAATATCAATTTTTTCGAACCCATAGATTTTATTTAAAATATTATATTTTTCTTCAATATTAACTCTTAATTTCTGCTCAAATCTCTCTTTGTCCAATAAGTCGACAATCCTTATGCCAGAGCGGGTAGCCTTGTCAAAATAAGCGGGACCAATGCCTCTGCCAGTAGTGCCGATTGCATTACCTTTTGCATCTTTTTCGCGAACTTGGTCTAATAGCTTATGATACGGCATTATCAAGTGTGCCTTATGGCTGATAAATAGCCTACCGCGGATAGAAATATTATGCGATTCTAGCATTTCAATTTCATTTTGCAGCGCAATCGGGTCTATCACAACTCCATTTCCGATAACGCAAATGCAATCGGGATTTAGTATGCCCGATGGAATTAAATGCAAAATGTATTGCTTGCCATCAATAACAATCGTATGCCCCGCGTTCGCTCCGCCTTGATAACGAGCCACTATGTCTGCATCTTGACTAATTAAATCAACTATCTTGCCTTTGCCCTCGTCTCCCCATTGAGAGCCGACAACTATTGTTACACTCATTTTTTATCCACTTATTTATAAATTAATAAAAGGCAAATTTTGAACGGAATTACTCACAAAATATTGTTATTTCCAAAGCAAACGCTATAAATACAGTTTGCGCTGACTGATATATTTTGCAACCGCCGCTGGAACTAAATCCGAAATAGGCTCGCCGCTCTTAATTTTTTCTCTTACCATTGTAGAGGTTATGTCAATCATCGGAGTTTGCAAAATCAATGGTTTGCAGTTAGTTCCCGAAAATATAGCATTGATTTTATTCCGAAGTTCTGGCATATCGACGTCTGGGCGCCCAACTACGCATATTTGCACGCTATTTGCAATTTTTTCCCAATCTTTCCATTTATCAAACGCAACAGCTTGGTCTGCGCCAATAAGCAAGCAAAATTTATCATTTGGAAAGGAAGAAATTAGAAAATCAATAGTATCAATCGTAAATGAAACGCCTTCTCGCTTTATTTCATAATCGAGCATTTCAATAGAACTATACTCAGCAATAGCTAATTGTATCAATTTCAATCTATCATCATTGGAAATTAGCTGTACATCGCTATCCCCTACTTTAAAAGGCGAAATAAATGACGGCACAATATAGCATTTATCAAGCTGCATTTGCTCAATAAAAAATTGCGCCATAGCTAAATGAGCATTATGAATTGGATTGAAAGTGCCGCCGTAAAGACCAATTTTCATTTTCTATTGAAGATTAAAAGGCGGAGTTGCTGCTGAAATTAGCAACAACTCCGATGATACAGGTAACTATTGGATATATTCCATTCTTATAGTGAAATGTCTCAAGAATTCTGCTTCCCAAGTAATCCGCATTTTCTTGAGCGATTCTCTATTTTTATAAGTTTCGATAATTGCTTCGGCAATATAATCAAGATGATTTTGCGTATAAACTCTGCGTGGAATCGCAAGGCGAACCAATTCCATATCTGGAGCAATATGTTTGCCATTTTCATCTTTTCTGCCAAACATCACAGAGCCTATCTCTACTGTTCTAACGCCGGATAATCTATAAATTTCGTTGCAAATAGCTTGCCCTGGGAAAAATTCTGGCGCTATATGCGGAGCAAATCTTTTAGCATCGATATACACTCCATGCCCGCCTGCTGGCTCGATCATCGGCACTCCTGCTTCGAGCAACTTATTAGCAAGATATTCCACCTGCCCTATTCTATATGCCAAATATTCTTCCTTCAACGCTTCTTTGAACCCTACAGCCAACGCTTCTAAATCGCGCCTTGCAAGCCCACCATAAGTCGGGAAGCCTTCGGTAATAATCAATATAGTCTTTGCTTTTTCTGCAATTTTATCATCGTTTGTAACAAGGAATCCACCTGTATTCGAAAGACCGTCTTTCTTGGAACTCATAGTAGCGCCGTCAGCATAAGAAAACATTTCTTGCGCTATTTCCAAAATTGACTTATTCTCGTATCCCTTTTCTCTCTGCTTGATAAAATAGGCATTTTCTGCAAAGCGACAGCAATCAATATAAAAAGGTATACCGTATTTGCTTAAAACTTCTTTTGTTTCGCGAATATTTTGCATAGAAACAGGTTGCCCGCCACCGCTATTGTTGGTTACGGTTATCATTCCAAGCGGTATATTTTCGGGACCGTATTTTTCTATTGCAGCTTTGAGAGCGTCTATATCCATATTGCCTTTAAAGTCTGCTCGCATTTCGGGTATTTTGCCAATTTCATTTGGAAAATCAACTGCTATGCCTTGGTTAAATTCAATATTACCGCGAGTTGTGTCGAAATGGGTGTTGTTCGGAACGTATTTTCCTGTTACGTCAAAGCATTGGAATAAGATTCTTTCTGCGGCTCTTCCTTGGTGGGTTGGGATTACATGCTTAAAACCAGTTATTTCTTTTACTACATCTTCAAATTTGTAATAACTGCGTGAGCCAGAATAAGCTTCATCAGAGTCCATCATAGCAGCCCATTGCTTACTGCTCATAGCGGTAGTCCCGCTATCGGTCAGCAGGTCTATTGTAACATGCTCTGAACGTAGTGAAAATGGATTGTAAAACGCTTGTTCAAGATACTTTTCTCTTTCTGCAAGTGTAGTTATAGGTATTTCTTCGATGGATTTAATTTTGAATGGCTCAATTTTTGTTTTCATTAATCACCTATTTTATCAATTAATTTTTCTATAACGTTACATAATAAAAATGTAAATTAATAATAAAATTTAAGAAAAGCAATTTTTCAAATGAAATTGTTTACAAATAAAAAATATTTAAACGACATATTAAGCCAAACATTATTGATATACCAAACAAAACAAGCATATCGAAATTTGAAAGCTAAAAGCAGCAGAAAGAAAAATAAATTATTATTCAATAAATTTCCATTTTATCAGTTTCATTTGTTTGGAGTCTATTCCTAATTTTAATTGATTCTGAGGTTAGATATGAATAAAGTTTATGACAAAGTTTCGAGTATCATCTCCGATATACAGCAAGGCGTAATTCAGTTCGATTCGGAAATTGCAGTTCGCTTTTTGGAGCTGACAGAACTTTTCCTGAGATCTGAAAATAGGACTAATGCTGATACAAAGTTTTACCATAATTGGTTGCTCGTTAGCGGCAGAACGCAATATTTAAGTAAACTTGCAGATTCGGAACTGTTAAATCGTTGGGCTGAATGCGCCTTTAAATTTATACAACTCTCAGATTTTTCGTTTAATGATCTTCTAAGATATAGAGCAGAAAAGCATCCTCAGAAAATTTTATTCGTCGATATGGCTCACGAATTGCCATCGCGATATAGCTATACGC
>JAKIZN010000179.1 GCA_022708005.1 Bacteroidota bacterium
CATTTATGCCTCCAAATTTGCCATCTCCGTCCCAAATTATTTTTAGTTCTTCTTCGCTATGCCGCTTGTAAGGTATCGTAGGAGTTATATTATTCCTTGCCATAGCTTTTAGCAAATCATTCTTATATTTAAAGAATGAAGTAGATTTAAATGGCAAAATTGCATCGTTGGAAATCGATAGGCTTTTATCCGGCACAACTGCATCTTCGTCGATGCCCATAGTGCGCCCGAATCCTTGGCAGTGCGGGCAAGCACCTTTTGGATTGTTGAACGAAAAAAGTCTTGGCTCCGGCTCTTCATAGCGTATATCGCAATCGGCACATTCAAAAATGGTGCTAAACTTTTTCACTGCATTCTTGCTTTGGTTCCAAACGATAAATTTCCCGTCTGCTGCCGAAAGTGCTGCTTCGACGGAATCTGTTAGCCTTGTGATAAGTTCATCATCGTGGCTTAAAATTAGCCTATCGGCAAGAAAATACGTAGATTTTTCGAACTCGCTTTTAGATGGCAAGGCGTCGTCTAATTCGCTAATTTCGCCAGTTGCTATATCAATAGTGCGGAAGTAACCCAATTGCTTAGCTCGGTCAAGCTCTTCATTAATTTGCTTTGTCGGGTTCGGGCTAAAAAGGATGTATATCCTATCGCCATCGTCATATTTCAAAATCGTTTCTACGCTTGATTGCGCTGTATCTTTTCTGACAACTGCACCGCATTTATAGCATATAGCAACGCCAATTCTCGCTAATAATAGCCTCAGATGGTCGTAAATTTCTGTGCTTGTCCCTACTGTAGATCGCGGATTGCGCGGCGGGGAGTTTTGTCCTATTGCAATTGCTGGCGGCAGCCCTGATATGCTCTCTACATCGGGCTTGCTCATTCGCTCTAAAAACTGCCTTGCATAAGCCGAGAGGGATTCTACAAATCTTCGCTGCCCTTCCGCATATAGAGTGTCGAACGCTAAACTTGACTTGCCCGAGCCGCTTACTCCGCTGATGACCGTGAATCTATTCCGCGGCACATCTACGTTTATATTTTTAAGGTTGTGGGTCTTTGCATTTTTGATTGATATATATTTCACGACTTTTTTCGCCGATTTGCTCTTTTTGATTTTCATCGCTTTTTAGAAAACAAATTTGATTAAAAACATCAAAATTAAGATTAAAATTTGATATAAAAAAAATAATTTTAAAGAGCAAAGCAACGGCAAACTTGCTCATTTGCTAATGCAAAAATTCAATTATTTTATTTCAATAATTTATAATAAATTTGTAAGATTCGATTTTAGTTAAAATTTGAACAAAGATAATGAGCAAGCAAACTCCGCTAATGCGGCAATATACGCAAATAAAGCAGAAGTATCCGGAAACAGTGCTATTATTCAGATTAGGCGATTTTTACGAAACTTTTGGCGATGATGCAAAAATCACAGCAAAAGTATGCGGCATAGCGCTCACCAAAAGGAATAACGGAGCGGGCGCTGATATGCCGCTTGCGGGCTTTCCATATCACCAATTGGATAACTATTTGCCCAAGCTCGTGCGGGGCGGCTATCGAGTTGCTGTTTGCGAGCAATTGGAAGACCCAAAATTAGCAAGGGGAATTGTCAAACGTGACGTAATTGAAGTGGTTACTCCGGGCGTTGCGATGTATGATAAACTGCTCGAAAGCAATAAAAATAACTACATAGCAAGCATTTACTTATCGGAGAATAGAAAGCGGACTGACGTAGTCGGATTTGCAGCAGTCGATATTTCCACTGGCGAGTTCATCACTACCGAGATAGCGCTATCGGGCTTAATTGACTTGATCGAGGCAACGTCGCCCGCAGAAATACTTGTTTCCAAGTCGCAAAAAGCATTTTTCGACAGCCACTTGCAAAAGCTGTCGAGCATTCCATCTATAAGTAAAGTTGATGAATGGTTTTTTGACTATGATTTTGCGAGAAATTTGATAGTTGATTTTTTTGAGTCTAAAAACTTGAAAGGGTTTGGAATTGAAGACCTATCGGAGGGCATAATTGCAAGTGGTGCTGTGCTTAATTACATAAAAGACACTCAGAACGGCAATATATCGCACTTGAAAACAATTCGCTTGCACAATCATAGTAAATATATGCTGCTCGATGCGGCAACTCGGCGAAATCTTGAAATAGCATTCTCTTTTTCTGGTTCGGCAGAAGGGGCATTGATAAAAGTATTAGATAGGACTTCTACCCCAGCTGGCGGCAGGCTGCTGAAGCGCTGGTTTAATAGCCCGCTAAAAGATTTGGAGCAGATAAATATTAGACTTAATTCAGTCGAAGAGTTTTTTAATAAATATGAATTAGCAGAATCGATAAAAAGCGTTTTAAAGCAAACAGATGATTTAGAAAGGCTTTCGGCAAAAATTGCGTCTGGCAGAGCCAATCCTCGCGAAGTTGTTGCCGTTAAAAATACACTAAAAAAAATGCCCGAACTGAAGGATTTGCTAAAGGATTTTGCAGCAGCAATGCTATCAAATATTTATTATGGAATAGATCCGATTGCAAACTTATGCGAGCTTTTGGATAAAGCGCTCGCAGACGAGCCTTCTGTGCAATTAGGCACTGGAAGCGTATTCAAGCCGGGATTTAATGAAGAGTTGGACGAATATATCAACGCAAAATATAGCGGCAAGCAGTGGATAGCAGATTTTCAAGAGTCCGAACGCGAAAAAACTGGCATCAGTTCGCTAAAAGTTGGCTTCAACAACGTATTTGGCTACTATATTGAAGTTACCAATGTCCACAAAAATAAAGTGCCCGAATATTATGATCGTAAGCAAACTTTAACCAATGCTGAGCGATACACCACTCCCGAACTCAAGCAATTTGAGCACAAAATACTTTCTGCCGAAGAAAAAATATTAGATTACGAGCAAAAACTTTTTGCTAATATTAAATTAGAAGTTAGCCAGCATCTTGAGCAAATTCAATCAAATGCAAACTTTATTGCTATTTTAGATTGTTTGCTGAGCTTTGCATTTATTTCTAAAGAGAAAAACTTTTCGCGACCAATAATCGACGATAGCGAGTCGTTAGATATAGTCGGCGGTCGCCACCCAATAGTCGAAGCGCATCTCCCGCCGGGTGAGCGATTTGTCCCTAATTCTACCAAATTGAATACTACCGATAATATGGTGCATATTATAACTGGTCCAAACATGAGCGGGAAGTCTTGCTATTTGAGGCAAACCGCACTGATAGTGTTAATGGGACAAGTTGGCTGTTTTGTGCCAGCCGATAAAGCTAAATTTGGATTAGTCGATAGGATTTTCACAAGGGTCGGAGCGCAAGATAATATAACAAGTGGCGAAAGCACATTCTTAGTCGAAATGCAAGAAGCCGCAAATATTATCAATAACGCTACTAGGCGAAGTTTGATATTGCTTGATGAAGTTGGCCGCGGCACTGCTACTTTTGATGGAATTTCAATTGCTTGGTCTATTGCCGAGCATATTCATAATGAACTGAGGGCGAAAACTCTATTTGCTACTCACTATCATGAATTGAATGATATGGCGGATAGATATTCCGGCATTAGAAATTATAAAGTGGAAGTCATAGAGGCAGATAATAAAGTTGTGTTTTCCCACAAAGTAAGCGAAGGCGGCAGCGACCACTCGTTCGGTATTCACGTGGCTCAAATGGCAGGGCTACCCAAAAAGGTAATAGATAGAGCGAGCGAAATTATGCAAACTTTCGAGGGCAGCGGCGACGACCAATCAGATAAAAAGCCAGATATACGGCGAATCAAAACGCGAAACAAGAGCCAAATGGGACAGCAACTTTCTATTTTTGAAGTGTTTGATGATAAAATTCGGCAAAGGCTAAAAGATATTTCTATAGAAAATCTTACTCCTATTCAGGCTTTGCAGATTTTAAATGAGCTAATCGACGAGGTAAATAAAACCAAATAGCTATATATTCGTCCTATTTTAATGATGTGTTAATGATTTTCTTTTGGCATAGCGGGCTGTCAATTTTGCCAAAGGGGAATTGGAATGAAATCAATGAAAAATCGAATTATATTTTTGCTTTTTCTTTTGCTGCATTTTTACAATGCGAATGGATTTTGGGAAAAAGTAACGAATATGCCAAGTTTATATCAAACAAGCTATTGGCTTGATGTGTATTTTCTTGAGTCTAACCCCCAATATGGCTGGTCATGTGGCTATGAGGGGAAAGTCATACGCACCACCGATGGCGGTGACTCATGGCTTGGGACGCAAATTGTTACAGCTAATCAGCTCGAAAGCATACATTTCGTTAGCTCGACTCACGGCTATTGCTCTGGCGAAGGGAAAATATATAAATCTACTGACGGAGGCGCTACTTGGAGAGATATCTCGCCCG
>JAKIZN010000180.1 GCA_022708005.1 Bacteroidota bacterium
TTTGACAAAACCATAACGCCGTGAAACTCTATAGACAGGATTCGCTTAGCTGGATTTAATGACAAAGGGCATTTCAACCAAAGCATTAGGAAAGATATTAAAGATTTCTATAAAACGCAGAACTGTGTAATGTTAGGCGTTAATGGAAACTCGGAAAACACAAAAATTGAAATCGACCACAAAGACGGAAGAAAAAGTGAACACAGAATTTCTGACATTAAAACTCAAAAATTATCAGATTTTCAACCGCTTACAAAAGCAGCAAACGATATTAAAAGACAAATTTGTAAAAGATGTAAAGAAACTAATAAAAGATGGAGTGCGAAAAATATAAAAGGAAATCCATATGATTTTTATGTTGGAGACGAGAATTATTCCGAAGAATTAGGATGCAAAGGTTGCTATCAATATGATCCTGTCGAATACAGAAAAGTGGTAGTTAGAAAAATCAGTGAATTATCAGCAAAAGAAGCTGTAGATGTAGTTTTTAAAAAACTATACCCCGATGAATAATGATCTTTTATTTTAAGTAAGGGCAAGCGATGAACTATATCGGATCGAAAAAATCGCTTTTGGAGTTTTTAGAAAACTCTATTTATCAAATAGTTGGCAAAAAAGATTTTACTTTTTTAGATTTATTTGCAGGAACCGGAGCCGTAGGACAGCATTTCAAAAGTAAAGGACATAAAGTTATTGCAAATGATTTGCAATATTACAGCTTTGTCCTTAATAAAAACTATATTGAAAACCATAAAATTCTAGAGTTTTTAGAATTAGAGAAAGAGCTGCGAGATTTAAAAGACATAGCCCTTGAGAAAAGAGCCGATTTTGTCTGCAAATTTTTAGATAATTTAGACTTAAAAGAAGGCTTTATCTACAACAATTATTGTTTAGGCGGCACCAAGGATAAAGAGTTTCAAAGACAATATTTCTCTGACAAAAATGGTAAAAAAGTAGATGCAATAAGAGAAAAAATAGAAAACTGGAAACAAGAAAACAAAATAAATGATAGCGAGTATTATTTTTTGCTGGCTACCCTTATTGAAAATATAGACAAAGTTGCAAATACTGCCTCTGTTTATGGAGCTTTTTTAAAAAAATTAAAAAAATCTGCTCAAAAGGAATTTTTTATGCAACCAGCAAATTTCACGCTTAACGATAACAATCACAGTGTTTTTAATGAAGACATTGAAACTTTAATTGAAACAGTGAAAGGTGACGTTTTGTACCTCGATCCGCCATATAATCATAGACAATATGCAACAAATTACCATTTATTAGAAACCATAGCTAAATACGACAATCCAAAAGTCGTAGGGAAAACGGGACTTAGAGACTACTCAAGCCAAAAGTCCAAATTCTCTCAAAAAAAAGATGTGCGAATATCTTTTGAAAACATCATTCAAAAAGCAAATGTAAAATATATTTTTTTGAGCTATAACAACGAAGGGCTGATGACTGAGGAAGAAATAAAGACAATTATGTCCAAAAGGGGAAAATACGGAATACTAAAAAAAGAGTATGGCAGGTTTAAAGCCGACAAAACAGAAAATAGAAACCACAAAGCACAATCGGTAATCGAATACCTACATTACGTTAAATGCAGGTAAGAGGCATTGAAGCGCAAAATCCGCCTTCGCTACATTATAGACAAAAAAATCAAATCTAATATTTAAATAAACCTGCCGCTTATTTCGTCTCTTGTTATTAACAATATTTGATATAGAAATCCTTATAATCTTATCAGAGTTTTTACGTAATTTTACTGTTTGTAACTTTTAGCAATATATTGGAATTAAGTATGAAAGATAAAATAAAAATTCTTGTAACAAATGATGATGGCATAGATTCTCCGGGTATAAAAGCGTTATCGCAAGCAATGGCTAAATTGGGCGATGTGATAGTGGTTGCTCCAGATCGCCAGCAAAGTGCAGTAGGGCATACCCTAACCGTCGCCAGACCGCTGCGAGTAACAAAAGTAATGCGAAACGGCTCGCTGTTTGGCTATGCTATAGATGGCAGCCCGTCGGACTGCGTTAAAATAGCGATACACCGACTGCTGCCTGATAAGCCAGATTTAGTAGTTTCGGGAATTAATCATGGGCGAAATACAGCAATAAATATACTTTACTCGGGCACTGTTGCTGCTGCAACAGAAGGTATGCTCGCAGGAATACCGTCAATCGCCATATCGCTTGCTTCTCACGACTTATCCCAAGATACTTCAGTTGCAGCAGAATACGCTTACCTAATTGCAAAGAAATTTGTCAATAGTAATTTAACCCCAAATTTCTTGCTGAATGTGAATGTGCCTTCCGTGCCCAAAGAGCATATACTTGGCATAAAAGTTGCTAAACATAGCTCGTCATATTGGGAGGATACATACGAAATGCGGGAAGATCCTTTTGGCAGAAAATACTATTGGTTCGCAGGGGAGTATTGCACTCCAGACGATAGACTTGATACAGACGACGTAGCTCTCGAATCGGGCTATGTAACTATCACTCCAGTGCATTTCGATTTTACAAAATATGACGTATTGGATAAGCTAAGTTCTTTCGAGGAGTTTAATAGTGCCGAAAGTAATATCGATAGATGACATACAGAACGGCATGGTCAGCGCAGAGCCGATAGTAAACCGCTATGGACAAATTATCCTTGCGGCTGGGACATCTCTTACCTCTCGGCATTCATCAATGCTAAGAGCGTGGAACGTGCGCACAGTTAAAATAGTAGGCGGCGACGAAGTTGCCGATATAGGCGTATCCGATGAAATAAAGCAATTAGCGCTTGATAAAATAAAGAAACGCTTAACGTGGTCGCCACGCCTACCCATCGAAGAAGACCTATTGGCTATTTCCATCAAGCATATTGCCCTATCTATACTGAATAAAGGCAGGCAGGAGAAAAGTCAATGAAGGTATTGAACAATATAATTGCAAGAGTTGATGAATTCCCTACTTTGCCAACAATTTATACGGCACTCTCTGATACTATTTCCAACCCGCGATCGACAGCCGCAGATGTTGCCAATATTATAGCCGAAGATCAAGCTGCAGCAGCGAAAATACTCAAAGCGGCAAATTCGCCCATTTATGGCTTTAGAGGTAGAGTAAGCACAATTTCCCAAGCAATAGTTTTTATTGGTTTTGAAGAAGTTAGGAACTTGGTAATTGCTATGGGAATAATTGATATTTTCAAAAAGACTAACTCGGATTCGCCAATTAAGCCAGTCGATATGTGGAAGCATTCAATTGCAGTCGGCAGCATAACAAAAGTAATTGGCAAATCGCTCGGAGTCTCTAGCGTCGAAGGTTATTTTTTAGCTGGGATATTGCACGATATAGGGAAATTGCTATTTTATAAATTTATACCTAAGGAATATGCTCGCGCCGTTAATTACGCTATAGATTACAACGTATCGGCTCGCGATGCAGAAAACGAAATTTTAGGCGTCAACCATATAGTAGCTGGCGAAATATTAGCAGAAAAATGGAAATTGCCAGATTCGCTAAAAGATGCTATCCGCTATCATGCCGCTGGCAAAGCGGATAACGACAATGACACTTTGGTAGCAACCGTGCATATAGCTAATATTGCTGCTGCAATGCTCGAACTCGGGCAAGCGGGCGACGATATTGTCCAAACTCCGAATGCTGATGCTTGGAAAATACTGAATTTACCCGATAACTTTTGGACTAAAAATTATAATTTGTTGCTGCTCGAATACGAATCGGCGATAAATGTTTTTCTTTTAGAGTAGCTTGCGGGGCAAAAATGAACTTATCTAATACTAATAGCGATACAGAGTATTATTTTGAGCAAATTGAGAAGTATGTAGCTTCTAAAGAATATATAGGGCGAATCTCTGAAGTCATTCAGCAAGGAATGCAGATTTTTGCCAAATACCCCAATGCAAAGGCTGTTTCGCTCTTTACGCTGAAAGAAAACTCTCCAGAATTTGAATTTCGGGCAGCTCGTCCATCATCTCAGAAGGAAGAGCATATCTTGCTATTTGATAAATTAACTGAAATCGGAATAGTCGGCACTGCTTTGGGTACTGGCGAGATCACTATTGACTATATTCCAGATTCGAAAAGCGAAGCGGTGGTATTAGTGCCACTTATCGCCTCTTGGGGAGTTATTGGGCTAATCGTTATCGAAATCGAAACTTACGCAGGATTCGACAACGCCTCAAATTTAGCTAATCGGCTAACGGCAATGCTTGCAGGGCTGTTTGCTGGTTCTATCGAAAATTCTACGCTCTTTAAAAATCTTAATACCGCAAAAACAGTGCTCGAGCAAAAGATAGCCTCGAGAACAATGGATTTGACCCAAAGCAGAA
>JAKIZN010000181.1 GCA_022708005.1 Bacteroidota bacterium
CAAAATTAGTTGTAACATCTGCGAATTTGCTTTCGCCGTCATCTAATACATATCCTCTTCCGTGTGGAGCTGGGAGTCCTGTGCCACTTGTCTGCAAAGCTGTATTGAGCAAGTTCAAAGGCTTCAAGATACGGTTTTCAACCTCGCTTTGGAGGGAGTTCCCCGTTACTTTTTCGATAACCATTCCTAAGATAATCGTGTTTGAGTTGGAGTAGCGCCAGTCGGTGCCCGGAGTAAAATTGAAATTGTGAGAAAAGGCAATATCCAACAATTCTTCTGGCTTCCACACTCTTGTCGGATTTTGGTCTAATTCGTTATTCCAACTTTCGTCATCGGTATAATTGAATATGCCACTAGTCATATTGCTCAGCATAGCAATCGTTATTTCATCGGAACGAGGAAATTCTGGGAAAAAAGCGGATAACTTATCATTTAGCGAAATCTTGCCTTCATCTACTAACTGTAGCAACACTGTGCCCGTCATCGTTTTGGTGTTGCTTCCAATGCGGAATATGTGATTGGTATTCATTGGTATTTGGTTAGAAATATCAGATAATCCAGCCGCATAAAGCCAATCTACTCCTTTTTTATGATCCACTACCAACGCCACAACGCCGGGCACATTGGCATGCTGAATTACGGAGTCTGCAACAAATTTCATTTGGCTGACAAAATCCTGATTTGGATTTGTAGCACCATCTTTTTCGCATGATGTAAAAAGAAAGGCTGCGCTTAGCACTACTAAAAAAGTGTATTTTGTAAAAGCTTTCATAATGCAAGTCCACTTAAGTGTAAAAATAAACTATATTAAAGGCAATGTTTATCAATTTCAACTTAAATAATTTATATAGAAATAGCTAATTAATTATTACTATCTTACTTTGTATCTTATTTTCTGATTGTATCATCAATATATAGCAACCAGACGGCAGCTTTCCTATATGGATAGTTGCTTTGCCCGAGCTTGTGGTGTCGCCCGATTTGACCGTTCTGCCATTAATATCTTTGAGCGTCCAGCCAATCTGACCAACTGCATTTGGTGCATTTATTGTAAGCAAGTTCTCATTAGTAGGATTTGGATAAACTTGAAAATCATTAGCAGTAGAAAATTTCACTCCAGATTTTTGCGGCTCTTGATAGAGTGTAACTATAAGCGTGGCTTTGCCGTCGACTGTTGATACAGTTATCGTGGCGATGCGTTCAATTTCTTCTGTATTAGCCTCATATTCTACCAAAATCTCGCCGTTGCCACTTCCAGATGGAGTAACTTTGCACCAAACCGCATTGCTTTGCGCAGTCCAATCGAGTTGAGTGGTTACGGAAAATGAAACTATGCCTTTGTCGGCACTTACAATGTGCGATAAAGGAGAGATATACAAAGCGTTTCTCTGTTCGTAAGCGATTGCCGCGTCAAATATTTCACTAACAAACTGAGGTGCTATAAGTTCGGTGGCGCGACTATTAGGATGGCTATCGCCACTGCTTGCCGCGTATTGCGGCATCTGATAGCCGTCAGAATCGGTTAATTTAGAGAAATAATCAAATATGTAGACATTAGGAGGCATTTCGCCCATCTCTGTGTCAAGCCCCATAGCGAGCGTATCTTTTGCCCAAGCGGCGAATTTTTTAGACAGCATTGCCGCGTTAGGGCTTGTGTTTGCTTGATTTAGCGGTGCATTAGTCCAAATAGCAAAGAAGTTTTCTGGATATTGCGACATAGCGCGGATTATATGTCGCCAGTGCCATTTATAATTATACATGCTCTTTAGCGTAAAATTTAAAGTGTCTGATGCTTGCCCCCAGCCAGTCATGGCAGAAGAAGGGAAGCAGGATTTGATAACGACAATTTTATTAGAGCTTAAAATAGGGCGAATATCAGCGTCGGAATCTTGATTTTCGAAAATGCGGTGCCACCGTTCCCACTCGTTATCCCAAGGCTCTAACGGAAAAGATTGCCTATCCATGCTTATTGCCAAACTGCCCGTATAGCCGTTGGCTGAATTATAATTCTCTATCTCCTGAGGTATGCTTGTGGAAGAGCCATTCGGACCCCAAATACATTGACCTGTAGAATGAGTTAGAAAAACTCCGCTGCGGAATTGACATTGCGAGTAAGAAGTTCCCAAAATAAAAATAAATAATAGCAGTAAAAGTTTTCTCATAGCTGGCTCACTTAATTATTATAGAAAATATTTAACTTAAATAATTTAACCCAAATAATTCAATATAAACTTTCCTATTGTCTATCCGCTGTTCTCCAGATGTCCTACACCTTCGAGGTGTAGGACATCTTAAAGTCTAATATTTCCTTACGGATACGCATTCAGTTAGAGTTCCTAATGCATTGTTTAGGTTTATGATTATTCAAAAATAACATTTTATTTGATAAGTTAATCTGATTATTTTTCTCAATTTTCATTTTTTTATTCAAAATAATGCATTAGAAACTTTCCCATTGCCTATTAACTGTTCTCCAGATGTCCTACACCTTCGAGGTGTAGGACATCTTAAAGTCTAAGCTTTCCTTACGGATACGCAGCCAGTTAGAGTTTTTATTGAAATATTTGGGTTTATTCAGTCCATCGCTTGCGATAAAAAGATTAGAACTATAAATAAAAAAAGGTCAAGCTGACCTATGCACTCTAAGAACATACCGACCGTTGCTTTCTTCCGAACCTGGCGGAGTTGAGTACGACTTAGCCGCAAGGGGCTTGACCCAAAATCTCAAATTTTCAGACTTCAAAAATACAACTTTTTTTTCTAATAAGCAAGAAATTAATATGCAGCACTAAAAATATTATCCGCGCAATAATGCACTCTTTTGAATGCAATGTGCAGTGCAGCCTCTAAAATTTTTGACTAAAACACTAAAATCTGCACTGCAAATTTATTTTTTAGTTGGGCATCTTGGTATAGTCAATTTCAGAACCAAACGCACTATGCGGAATAAGATATACAGCAAACATCATAATAGCTGCGATTATGGGCCACATTTTATTAGTTGGGTTTTTCTTTAATCGCCAAAGTGCAATAAGCCAGAAAATAAGTGCTATCAATGTTTTGTTGTCAGTCAAATCTGTCCCAAATGGCCAGCCAGTCCAATATGCGTCAAAAGCAAACTTTTGAACTATCGGACCTAATATTATTCCACCCAGAACCAGCAAAACAGTAGTCCAAAGCGAATATTTAAATAAATTATCGCCACCGAAGGCAGCATGCAGCCCAGTTTTAGTCGATATAACCATCGCAAAGAACATAAGTATTATATGCGGCACAAGCGCCCAAGGCGGCACGGCGCCCTTAAAACGAATTATAGCGGGTTGCTCATTGAGCCTTACTCGGTTGCCATCTATATCGGTTAAATCCACATGATACATTACTTTGCCTGCCGCGGGTTGCTCGGGTATATCGCCAAGCAGCTGCTCGTTTTTGCGAACCATTGGCTTGCTCGCCCAATCATCATGACTCTTGAAACGTCGGTAAACTATGTCGCCTGTAACTGTTTGGTCGGGTACGTCAATTTTTACAAGTTCGTCGCCGGGTCCGTCGTGGCTACGAGGCAGGCTATATTGTATCTCTTTGGAAGCTACGTAAGCAGAGCCTTTCATTGGATAAGTTGGTCCTGTTGCTCTTTGGTATATGGCGCTCGCGATCATTATTGCGAATGCAAGCACCCAAAGTAGTATGTTTTTACCTTTTTTCATGTTTTCTCCAATTAGTTTAATAGCAATTTGGCTTTTTCAATTTCTTCTAAGCCTTTTTCAAAGACGTTATCGTTGTAAATTTTGGCAGCCTGGAATCCAAAATCGTCCCAAATAAAATGAGCTACATAGACTTTTATCATATTTTTGATATGTTGCCTATCGGCTGCTGCCATTGCCTCGTTCCATATATTTTTTGAATAAGAAAATTTGACGAATTTATCAAAAATTTCATTTGATATATCAAAATTATTTAGGTATTCCTCAATATTTTTATAGTTGTTCTTCAATGAATGCTCGTTTTGTTTAAAATAATTTAGCGCAAATTCAAAAAATATTCCGCGAGAAGTTAAAACTTTGCTAAGCAAAGTAGTTGTATCTAAACTAGCTCGCACATCGGGCAAAATGCCTCCTCCGCCAAATACTACTCGGTTTTTCGCGGTTCGATATACTGGAACGGAGGTCTTGCTGCCAGCCTTGCTCATCGCCTCGAGCAAGTTGCTATATGCCTCTTCGCCTATTTGCAGTTTTAAAGATTCGTCTAATGTATTTTCGCCCGCATTTTGCGATGATATATGCTTATCGATGCATCGCCCAAGTGGCGTGTGGTATTGCCCAACTGTCAAACGAAAG
>JAKIZN010000182.1 GCA_022708005.1 Bacteroidota bacterium
ATAAGAGGAATCTATAGTGCCCCCGCCGAGATAATTTCCCTCGCTGTCATATTTTTCAAAATGTAATGAGTCTTGGCTTTTTCCACCTTGCCGTTGGTTGTATTGACTCCTGCTTCTGTTTATTCTTTTAATAGATTCTAACGAACTAAAAGATGCAGAACCGTTTTTAACAAGAGACCTTAGATTCCTCACATTTTGGGGTAGAATTCCTACAGCAATATCTGCAAATATCGCTTTTGCTTTAGAATCAACAACTTCTGCTAACACTTGGGCTTTTTCAATTTTCTTTTGAACATCTGCGTTAAGTTTTTCTAATCTTCTTTGTTGGGCAGCCTCCATTTTCTCACGTCTTTTCTCCTGTTGACTAGCAGATTTATTTTCTTTGCCTGCCCCATAACGTTGTTGATATACTCCATCACTTTGTCCACCCCGTTTATATATCAACTTATCAAAAGTTCCCTCCCCATTGACCACATTAAAGCCAACCAATATAAACCAGACTACTATAATATTAGACAACTTCTGCATTGACTATCCTTTCTATATAAGGATGCGAAATTAAATTATTGTATTTCTTCTGAAAAATAACGTCTTAAGCCAGATTTGATTTCTTCGCTTACGTCTGGGGATGACAACATTTCTTTAACTACTATTTTAAAACGTTCACGATTTGTTTGCCTATAATTATCCATAACATCATGAGCATTACGCAGGCGAGTATTAAGTTCTTGTCCTTTGTTCAAAATATATTCATTATTAGGATTATTTAATGCTGTTTGGAATGCTTGTTCGGCAGGCTCTTTTAATTCGAAATAGCTTAAGATTGCCGAATGTATTTCATTAATTATTTGCTTCTCGTTTTGGATATTCTGTTGGGCAGTATCGCATCCTTGCTCTGCCGATTTCTGCAGCCAATAATACCCTCTTTGAATATCTTGAGGCACAACTTGCCCCTGTAAATAAATCACACCAAGATTGCATTGCGACAGAGCATTTCCCTGTTCAGCAGCTTTTTGATACAACTTCAAAGCTTCCTTATAATTCTGCTCAACACCAGTACCATTATAATATAAGCTCCCTAAATTATGTTGAGCGTTAACATTTCCCTGCTGTGCAGCCTTAGAGTACCATTTAAATGCTTCATAATAATCCTGAGCAACTCCATAGCCGTTGTCATATACTACCCCCATATTGTATTGAGCAAGTGCAAATCCTTGGTCTGCTGCCTTTGAAAACCATTTGACAGCTTGCTGATAATCCTGCTCTGTCCCAAGATTATTCAGATAACATATTCCGAGATTACATTGTGCCTCAGCCTTGCCCTGCTTGGCAGCTTTGCTGTACCATCTAAACGCCTCTTTATAGTTTTGCTCTACAACTTGACCTTCATTATAGTATAGTCCTAAATTATATTGTGAGTTTGCATCCCCCTGCTCGGCAGCCTTAATATACCATTTAACTGCCTCCTCGTCGTTTTGTTCCACTCCTATACCATAAGCATAGCATACCCCCAAACTATATTGAGAACTTACTTCCCCCTGCTCAGCAGCCTTGGTATACCATTTAAATGCTTCTTCAAAGTCTTGCTCTACTGTTTGACCATTTTCATAACATTTTGCTACCGTAAATTGAGCTTTTATATCACCTTGATTGGCTTTATCTATAAGATTTTCAAAAGTTATTTTTTCTTTTTCTGCCGCAGTTATAAGCTTGCCTTTAAAGATAATATATCCTGAAGCAATTTTCTTATCGAATGCGGTTTTGCTTTGGGCAATTTCACTTCTTTTATCGTTAAGCGTTTTTTTATTGGTGGACGTTGCGTACTTATTTTTATCGATTTGAGCCACCACATCATCTATCTGCTGCAAAGCTCGCCTATAATCATAAGTCGATGCGTATTTATCAGCATTTTCAACTGAGGTGTTAATTATTTCCACTACTTTTTGCTGCTGTTGTTTTTTGTCTAAATTATTTCTATACAAGAAAAATGAGATGAAACATATAACTAAAAATACGACAATACCAATAGTTGTCAGTATTAATCGCTTAACCAAGTCTGCCTCTGCCCGTCTATTAGTTATAGGCTTCTGAATATTGGTATACGACTCATTCTTTTGAATTAAGTTTGGAACTGTCAGCATACTATTACATTCTCTGCATCTGACTTTTTTACCTGCATATTGCTCATCCAAGCTATAACTTTTACCGCACTGACAACTAAAATTAATCATCCTTAAATTACCTCTCATTAAATAAGCATCTGTTTGTCTTGATTATACTCTGGCACACAACCTGTGCCAACAAAAAAGTCTATTAAAATAGGAATTATGTCAACAAAGCCACAACATAATATGATGTACCGGCATTTACCGTCATTTCTAAAGGAAATGCGGGAACAAGCTAATCTCACTCAAAGGGAGCTGGGAAAACTCATAAATAAGCCTCATAGTTATATTTATAACTGTGAAACAGCTAACCGCAGAGTCGATATAACGGAATTCATTCTATGGTCGGAAGCCTGCGGCAAAGACCCAATCAAATCCCTTGCTCGCCTCATAAAACTTATTGAAGATTGATTTTTTCATGCCTATAGAAGTGCAATTTTTTCAGGCTGGAATAGATAAAAGAACTAAGAATTTTCAGCCAAAAAAATACTCAATTGGTACACGCCGATTTTAAGGTATCCATAATTTAGCGTTTTTTCTCAGAACTTGGGGCGGTATGGGTAGGCATACCTTAGAAAAATATTTTCTCCCAGCCGGTACTATTTTCTCATATACGCTTTCACAAGATTCCCCGCCGGCACTTCAACTTTTAAAATAAATAGTTATTATTTTTGATTCCCAAAATTTCGTATTGGACAGGCATTCATCGATGAACGACAATTTTCATTTACTTAGAATAGATTTTAAAACTAAAATTTTCTGAAAACATTTCAATGCAGCAAAGATGCCCTATTTTTCTCGTATCCTCATTTTTGATAGCACCAGATGGGTTTTTGTTTTTTTCAAAACATAATTGCACGCACTTTTGCCTCTCTACAGATAAAATTGCCATATATTTTGGCACTCTGGGGATAAAATTGCTATCGTTTTTGACTGTCATCGAGGGCTTTTGTATGCCCAAAAATGCACATACCTCAAATTTTAGAAAACTCAGGTTGCACTTTTTTAAAAAAAGCCATTTTTAGCCCATCACATAACTTACTTTTGAGCAATGCAATAATCGTTTTTGAAGCAAAAACGCCGTTTTTTAGTATTATGTGGCAAGTTCTAATGACTATAAAAACGCTATTTTTTAAAATGAAAAAACTCAGCTTTTTGACGAAATCAACCTGAGGTTTTTTCTTGATTTCCATTGCGATATCTCGTATCACACCACCCGTTTTTCCGTCTCCCAGCAGGTCATTTATTTATTGCCTCTGCTGTTGAAAGGGATACGTTCTATATGACTCAAAATAATATTGGTAATGATGTAAATCAGGTAAAGATTAATTCTTTGAGCAAAATCCAAGGACAGCCAGATGTCGTTCAGATGCTGCAAGTGAGTATTGAGAGTTATTTTAATGCTCGCTCAACAGCTAAGCCGGAGAACATGCCAAGCTTTGGCCCCTGTCTCCTCGTTGGCCCGAGTGGAACTGGCAAATCGCTCGTAGCTCAAGCTCTTCATTCTGAACTTGGCAATCTCAATCTCATTGAAAGTAATGGCGAAATGGTCAACAGCGTAGGAGAGATGAGTTCAATTTTGCTTTCTGCGGATGAAAACACGACTATATTTTTGGATGAATGTCAGGCTCTTGGAACTAAGGCTCAGCATATTCTTTTGACCGCCCTATCAGAACGGAAACTCTATATACCCAGAGGCAATTCTAAGAAGTCGTCCTATACTGTACCGCTTGCAAATTTCGTTCTTGTTCTCGCTTCAACGCATGAGTATCAACTTCAGGATGCGTTGCGGAATCGTATGCGAATTTACTGCCGCTTCAATTACTATTCAATTGATGATTTGACAGATATTGTCAAACAAAGAGCAATTAGTTTAGGCTGGAAATATGAAAATGAAGAAATTCTAAGAACTATAGCAATAAGGGCTAAGCAAACTCCACGTATTGCTTTGAATCGTAATCTTCAAATGGCATATAATGTAAGCACAAGTCATAGTCATGATATGATAACAATGGCCGATGTCGATGAGGCTTTTAAGTTGCTTAAAATCGATGAGCTTGGGCTTGATACGCTGGAACGTCAATACCTTATTGCTCTTGCGGCAGGAACTAACAAATTAGGTGTGTTGAGCAGCAAGACCGG
>JAKIZN010000183.1 GCA_022708005.1 Bacteroidota bacterium
TGCTTAATGCGAGTAAATCCATAGTCGATTCTCGCGCTATACGACGTAGATATTTTTTGATTGACATCAAAATCGCAGGAAGGCAGAGTTATTCCATATCCAGCCTTGAGCGTTACTAAGTTCTCGAGTTTTCTATCTTTACTGAAAAAATCCAACAGCAAATCTTGAAAATCTATGCCTTCGTCATCGCCGAATAGCTTTAGCGGACTCAGCAAGATTAAAGCCAATAATATGTGTAAAAGTAATCTGTTCATATTGTATAAAAGCAAAATTAGACTTAAACAGCCTTAAATCAAAGAAAAAAATTGGACTTCAAGCAATAAATACATATTTTTGTAGTTTGTAATTAGATTAATATATTTAAAAGTAAATGAAAAAAGTAAATATAATTTTGCTGATACTATTAGCTACCTACTCCTTTGGTTGCAAATCAACTGATAAATTTGAAAGCCGCAACCCCGAAGAAATATTCAATAAAGCAGTAGAATACTATAATGACGAAAAATACTTAGAAGCCAAAAACTTATTTGAACTATTCAAATATCAATATTCCGCCACCGAGTGGGCAGACGACGCTCTTTATTATTTAGGCGAAATTGCATTTCAGCGAAAAGAGTATGTG
Source organism: Bacteroidota bacterium (assembly GCA_022708005.1). GTDB lineage: Bacteria > Bacteroidota > Ignavibacteria > Kapaibacteriales > UBA2268 > JAKIZN01. The sequence goes on from JAKIZN010000183.1 coordinate 623, forward strand.
ATAGCGGCATTTAGCTTTAATCAATTGCGGCGTTCCTATCCCGGCAGCTCTTTTGCTAAATTAAGTCTATTCAAAACAGCAATGAGTTTCAACGAGCTTTCTCCAAAGTTCGATAGAGACCAAGAATATACAAGAAAAGCAATACAAGCCTTCCAAGAATTTCAATATGTATATCCAGATGATTCATTATACGCCGAAGCGGGGAATAAGATAAACGAATTAAGGTCAAAACTTGCGCTCAGGGAATTTTCTACTGCCGAACTATACAGAAAGCTCGACAGCCCTTATTCATCGCTGATTTACTACAATAGCGTAATCAACGATTATAATGATACCGAATACTATGAGCCAGCATTTTTTGGCAAAATTGAAGTGCTGATGCTTATGGAGAAGTATGACGAAGCTAAAGGCACTATCGAAGTATATCGCAAGCTATTCCCGCGAGGAAAATATATATCTCAAGTAAATGTATTAGCAACGCAAATTCACTAAAAGCGAACCTTGTCGCTTGCGAATAATCCTTATGAAATATTATTATTGGCAAATTATGAAAGAGTTTTTTAGCGGATTATTACCAAAAGTTATCATAGCAATTATTTTAGGTGTAGGGCTTGGATACGTCGCTCCAGAGTTTGTTGTCAGGCTTTTTGCTACTTTCAATTCTCTTTTTTCCAACTTTTTAGGCTTTAGCATCCCGCTCATCATACTTGGGCTTATCATAAGCGGCATAGCTGATTTAGGCAATAGTGCAGGCAAACTGCTTGTATCAACATTAATTTTAGCATACGGCTCTACCCTATTCTCCGGATTTTTCACATTCTTTGTTAGCGAAGCATTTTTACCAAACTTGATAGATACAAATGCAGCCTTGCTTTCTGTCTCGAAAGAAGTTTCGGTTAGCTTAGAGCCTTTTTTTACAATTGCAATGCCACCGCTTTTCGACGTTATGACTTCGCTTATTTTAGCTTTTTTGCTTGGCATTGGAATTTCGCAAACAAGCAGCAATACAATGAAATCCTTCTTTGGAGAATTTAAAGTAATCATCGAAAAAGTCATTAGCTCTGTAATTATCCCGCTTTTGCCCATTTTTATTTTCGGAATATTTTTAAATATGTCATACTCTGGCGAAGCATTCAAGCTAATGGCGGAGTTTGGCAAAGTGCTAATATTTGTGGTTTGCCTTTCTATCGTTCTTTTGCTTATTCAATTTACTGTAGCTGGACTTATTGCGAAAGGCAATCCTTTGAAGTTATTGAAAACTATGCTGCCCGCTTATATGACTGCAATGGGCACATCGTCATCTGCGGCAACTATCCCCGTAACGCTTGCACAGACCAAGAAAACTGGCGTAAATCACTCTATCGCTGAATTTTGTGTACCGCTTTGTGCGACAATACATTTATCGGGCAGTACTTTGAAAATAGTAGGTTTATCAATGGCGATAATGATGATGCAAGGTCTACATATCGATATACTCACTTATACTGGATTTATATTTTTGCTCGGAGTAACAATGGTTGCGGCGCCAGGGGTGCCGGGCGGAGCGATAATGGCAGCAGTAGCCATTATTCAATCTATGCTTAACTTCAACGAGCCTGCAATTGCTGTTATGATTGCCGTATATATCGCAATTGACAGCTTCGGCACAGCCTGCAACGTAACGGGAGACGGTGCTATATCCATTATTATCAATAAAATGTCTGGCTTTAAACTCAAAGAACAAGAAGTTTAAGCTCGCGTTCAATTATTCCATGCTTATTTTCGCGTTGCTCATCATTCGCTTAACGGAGCATCTGACGCCATGCGAAAGCGTTTGCAAATAATGCTCTTGCAGCAGTGGCTTAAGTTCATTGAGCAGCAACGGCTGGCGTTCTATGATTTTCAGCATAGTTTTAATAGCAGTGCTTCTTACCGAAGGTTGCGTATAAGCTTGCTGCCAAATTTCTAAGCAAATATCGAAAAGCTGTAGCTCTTGCTCTTCGTTTAATTTCATTTTGAGCAATATTTTTAAAAACTCCCGCTTATGCCCATCTTTTTTTGAAGTAATTGACTTTAGCATAGCATCAATATATGGAACAATGTGTGTATCGTTAGGCTGCATATATACGCACAAAAGCCATGCGGCTCGCCACGCGAGAGCAGGCTTATCGGATAGCGATAAATCAATAATTTCGCTATAAACTTCGGGATTATTTTCTACAAAAGCTATCATTTCATCTTTGCGAAATCCCGCTAAAACGCTTTCTAATGCAGTGCCAGCCTTCATTTATAGTCCAATTGCGTCTATTGCTTTCTTCATCATTTCGTCGGTTGCCTTTTGGCTATCGCTTTCGGCGATGATTCTTATTATCGGCTCTGTATTGGATTTCCGCACCTGCACCCAAGAATTTTGATAATCCAATCTAATGCCGTCGCTTAAGTCGATTTTATTATATTGGAATGTAGCTTTAATTTTCTCAATTAATACATTGAAATCACCGTCGAAATGCTGTTTAGCCTTAGTCATAAAATACTGCGGATAGCTTGATATTATATCGCATAAACATTGTTGTTTAGAAACAATCAAGTTGAGCAACAAGCTGATGCCGACAAGCGAATCTCGCCCATAATGGCACTCTGGCAATATAACTCCGCCGCTGCCCTCGCCACCAATCACAGCCGACACTGCCTGCATTTTTTTAACCACATTTATCTCGCCCACCGGCGAGCGATGCACAGTCGCTCCATAAAGTTCGGCAACTGCTTCGCTCACTTTCGAAGAAGATAAATTTACAACAACATTCGATTTCGCTTGCCCGCGAGCCGAAAGCACAGAATCGACAGCTAACGCCAAAGTAATTTCTTCATTGACGTTGTTGCCTTGATTATCTACCAAAACTAATCTATCTGCGTCTGGGTCAACGGCTACGCCGAAATCGCAACTATTTGCCTTCACAAATTTCGCAAGCTCTGTTAAATTTTTCGGCAAAGGCTCTGGCTCATGCGGAAACGCTCCGCTTCCATTGCAATACAGCGGTAATACTTTGCAGCCGAATTTTTCTAATAATTGCGGCACAGCCAGCGAGCCACTTGCATTGGCAGCATCGACGGCAACCTTGAAATTTATGCCCCTGATTAGCTCCAAATTCGCGTTAATATATGGTATAGAGATAATTTTTTCGATATGGCATTCGATAGCGTCGCTTTTTAACTCGATATTTCCATCATTAGAATAATCCTTGAACTGCTCTTTATCAACAACGTTCCAAAAGTTCTTATTTTCATTTTCATCAAGGAATAAGCCACTGCTATTAATAAACTTCATACCATTCCAGTCGCTTGGGTTATGCGAAGCAGTGATGGCAATACCGCCCGCAGCGTTGGCAAGCTCGACTTGCAACTGAACAGTCGGAGTCGGCACCATCCCAAGCAACACAACTCGCCGCCCGCATTTTTTTAGTTCATCGGCTATGATGCTTTCAAATTCCACTCCAGATGGGCGCCCGTCACGTCCTATAATAATGTTTCCTTCGCTTAGATAATTAGCAAATCCGCGAGCATACAGCCTTGCTGTTCGTTCATTTAGCGACTCATCGCTTAAAGTGGCTCGAAGCCCAGATATTGTTCTTATAAACGGCATAAAAATCTCTCATTGAAGTCTAAATAAAAAAATGGGGCTGCAAAAAGCCCCAAATTTTGTGGCGG
>JAKIZN010000184.1 GCA_022708005.1 Bacteroidota bacterium
ATATATCTATATTTCAAAAAAAGATATTCTGGGCGAAGAAAGGCTCTGCTTATATTTTCAATGAGTGGCATAATTCTATCTATGATGGTGCATATTTACTCATTTTTTACAGCATACACCGATGGACGTTTCATCTATCTCGCGCTGCCGTTTTCGATAATTCTCCTTGCCATAAATATAGAAGAACACTACCAAAGAAAGCCTCTGCCGCAAAATGCTACAAATTAGCCATCTAATAGGGGGGAGCTGATGAGAAAATAAAAATGTTATCGCAGCGAAACATTTTTTATTTATATCCTTAATTTGCAGCAAGTTATGCTTGAGGTCGAGGTGGATACTCCACATGCAAATCATATTCTTCGGCATTTGTAACGGTGGCTTTGATTATAGCACCAGCTGTGAATCTTTTCTTAGTCTTGATTATCACTCCGTTGTCTATTTCTGGGGCGTCGTGCATTGTTCTGCCGATATAGTATTTATCGTTGATGTCGTCAATTATAACGTCTAAATCTTTTCCAATCAGTGCCTTATTTTTTTTCAATGATATTCTTTGTTGAAGTTTCATTATAGCATCTAATCTATAATTTTTAACTTCATCTGGCACTATATCGCCAAGTTTATAAGCGGTGGTGCCTTCTTCATGCGAATAGGCAAAAACTCCTAATCTATCGAACTCCACTTTTTCTATAAAGTTATAAAGCTCTTCAAAGTCTGCCTCAGTTTCGGTTGGATAGCCAACTATGAATGTGGTTCGCAGAGCAACATCTGGGATGGTCGCTCTAATGTCTTCTATTAAGCTATTGATTTTCAATTTATTAGAGCCGCGCCTCATTGAACTGAGAACGCTATCTGAGATGTGCTGGAGCGGTATATCAAGATATTTGCATATATTGCTTCGCTCAGCCATAACTTTCAATATGCCTTTGGGGAAGTTTGTCGGATATGTGTAAAGCAGCCGCAACCACTTCAAATCATTAATGTCGGCGACCCTTTTTAGTAGCTCGGCGAGCTTGGATTCGCCATATAAATCCCTGCCATAAGAAGTTGAATCTTGTGCTATTATATTCAGCTCTTGCACTCCGTTGATTACCAAGCCTTTAGCTTCCCTGACGATTTCATCAATTGGTCTCGATACGTAGCTGCCGCGGATAGCTGGAATAGCACAGAATGAGCATTGATGGTTGCAGCCTTCTGCAATTTTCAAATAGCTGTAGTGCGGTGGAGTGAGCAGCACTCGCCCATAATCGCTTTTGTAGCTATTCCCTAATGAATTTAAAATCTCCTTGTATGCTTCTACTCCATATACGCCGTCTAACGAGCTAATTTCGCTTTTTATATCGGGATAGCGCTCAGTCAGACAGCCGAATACTATCAGTTTCTTTATTTTTTTTCGCCTTTTTAGTTCGGCTGCTTGGAGTATCAAATTAACGCTTTCTTCTTTTGCCGATTTTATAAATCCGCAAGTATTGACTATCACCGCATCAGCTTCATTTACGTCTTCAGTTAGTTCAAAACTCTTCCCTTCGAGCAATGCTAATAATTTCTCGCTATCTACGAGATTTTTACTGCAGCCGAGCGTTAGAACGGCGACTTTTTGTATATCATTATTTTCTGTCATTTTTGCCCAAAAAAATGTGAATGTTATTTGCTTGAGTAAAATTTAAAGCTAATATAAATGTTAGGATACGCAATAATTTAGCAAGATTTCTACTGCTTATTAACCATGTCTGATGTTTAAAATATCTCCATCTTTGACTATATATTCTTTGCCTTCTAGCCTAAATAATCCTTTTTCTTTGCATTTAGCAAAAGAGCCTTCTGTTATAAAGTCGCTGTATCCCGTAACTTCAGCGCGGATAAATTTATTGTAAAAATCAGTATGTATGACTCCGGCAGAATCTTGCGCTGTATAGCCTTTTCTGATAGTCCAAGCGCGGCATTCGTCTTCTCCGACTGTGAAAAAGCTCTGCAAACCTAATAGTTCATAAGCGTTGCGTATCATTTTTTCTAATGGGGATTCGGTCAGTCCGTATTCATCCATAAAAATTTGCTTTTCTTCATCATCTAACGACGACAATTCCAATTCTATTTTAGCGAAAAATGGTTCAATCCTAATTTTTGTACCGCTAAACTCTTTTTTCAAATTATTTACGATATTTTCTGCATTTTTTACGTCGCTTTCATCTAAATTAACGGCAATTAGCAATGGTTTTGCTGTCATAGGCTGATAGTTTTTCACATATTTAATTTCGTCAGCCGAAAGCTCTTTTTCTCTGAGCGGCTTGCCCGATTCCAACCAAGAGTGCCATTCCTTCATTGCGTCTAATTCTTTTTTCACATCGTCTTTATTTTTTTGCTTCATCATGTCCTTTTCAAGTTTCTCAAATCTTGACTCGAGAAACGCTAAATCGGTCAAGAAAAATTCATCTTCGAGCATCCTAATATCTCTTGCGACATCTATTGTAATGCTGGGATGTGGCACAGTTTCATCTTCAAAGCCTCTCACCACATGCAGGAACGCATCATTCGTTTTCACTTTTGAAATAAATTGGCTATTGAACATCGCCCCCGCTTTATCGCTTTTTTGCACGCCGACTAAATCTACAAACTCTATGGTAGCATTGACTTTTTTCTTAGGGTTAAACATTTCTGTTAGCTTATCTAATCTTTGGTCGGGCACTTTCACTATTGATTGATTAACTTCCCTTTTTTGCAGGGCTGAGTGGTCGATATGAGTTTGCGTCAACGTTTGAAATAAAGTAGTTTTGCCTGAGTAGGGCAGTCCAATGATGCCAATCTGCATTTTTTGCTCCGATTTATTTTAATGATTTACCAACTGCAAAAATACGAATTGTTTGCGAGTTTATGAAATACTAATTACGCAGCAATTAGCTAATTTAGCGAAAATCAATCGATTTATAGCTACTGATATTTAGCAGAGATGATTACTTGAGTAGCAATGCCTTGCTAAAACTTACTTATCAATAAGCCCTTTGCCTGTTTTCGCGATTAGTCCTTGCTCTTTAAATTTTGTTCTGAAAGAATCGAGTATACCGTTGATAAATATATGGCTTTTCGGTGTGGAGTATTTTTTGGCGATGTCTAACACTTCGTTGATTGTAACTTTTTCTGGGATAAGCGGAAATTTGATAAACTCGGTTATCGCAATTAAAATCAGTGTTTTATCCACCATCGCGAGCCTATCTATTTCCCAATTTTCAACATTTTTTGAAATAGAATCAGCTGCGAACTGTTTGAGTTCTATGCAGTTATTAATCAAACTTCGAGCAAACTCTATTTCATCTTCTTTCCACTTTATTGGAATATCTGACTCTAACTCAACAATTTCATCTGGGCGAAGCAAAACGCCTTCCGCAGGTGTGTCGATGTCAAACGTGAAGTCTCTATAAAAAACGTGTGCAAATAGTATATCTAAACTTGTCTCTGATATTTCGTTTGCAATCAATACTTGCAGCACTTTTTCTCTGACAAGTCTTCTGTTGCCACTTAATTCTTTAAGCTTACTTAAAGGGAAAAAATCAATCCCAATGTTGTTCATATTACAAAAGAACGAATTTATACAAACTTCAAAAATAGTAATATAAATTTACAAAACAAAGAAAAATTTTATTTCCTTATAGTTTTAAAATCTTAATCATATTTTCTGGGAGTAGCGGTTTTTCAGACGTGCCTGTTACGAAAACAATTTTGTCGCCCTGCTGGAAGTTTTTCTGAGATATTAAGTAGTCGGTAATTACGCTGATAGCGTTCTCGCTTTGCAGCCCGCATTCAATCCAAACTGAATTGATACCCCAAATTAGCGACAGTTTACGCTGAGTGCTTTGCAGTTCGGTAAATGCTATGATGCTATGTTTTGGGCGATATTTTGATAGATTGATGGCAGTAAAGCCACTTGTTGTAAGAGCAATAATTGCCTTAGCACCAACTTGCGTGGCTATATCGCAAGATGCTTTGGATAGTGCGTCAGAAAAATTATGCCCTTCCTCGACTGGTATATCGTGAGGCGTGCTTTGAGTTTGCAAATGATTTTCAGTAGTCCCAACTATTCTATCCATATAGCCGACAGCTTCTATTGGATACATTCCAGTGCTTGTCTCGCCGCTCAGCATTACGCAATCAGTGCCATCTAACACTGCGTTGGCGACGTCGCTCGCTTCTGCACGAGTAGGGCGTGGGTTGCTTATCATTGATTCAAGCATTTGCGTTGCGACAATGACGGGCTTGCCGTAATAATTGCATTGCCTGATAATGTTTTTTTGCAGTATAGGCACTTCTTCGGCGG
>JAKIZN010000185.1 GCA_022708005.1 Bacteroidota bacterium
TTGGCAGCGTTTGAGGTTTGTTCTAAATCATCATTTCCGACATTTGCGTCGTCGTCATCTTCTTCCAAAAATAGCGTTTTTTCCGCCGAATCATCTACATCAGAAAAGTGCAGAAAAGCATCTTGATTAAGCCCAATATCCACAAAAGCCGCGTTAATCCCGGGAACTACTTTGCTAACTTTTCCAAAATAAACATTGCCGATATATCGCACTTTCTCTGGCAATTCAATGAAGTATTCCCCCAACTTTCCATCTTCTGTTATCGCAACTCTTACTTCATTTATTGCTGCATTTATTATTATTTCTTTTTTCATCAATATATGATAATCACATAACTATTTTTATATTTGTATATCTACAAAAATACTACTTTTTCTCGTAAAAATAAATTATTACTTTTATAATAAGCAAATAGACGTTGCGAATGTGGCGAGATATATCGAACGGTTAAAAAATATTCAAGCGGAGCATAATAATTCTTTCTTATAATAAAAAAAAGTTGTAAATTTATAACATGCCATAAGGTATAATTTATTGAAAATTATTTTGTTTGATTAGTGAATTTTATTAACTATATTTATACATAATGTTTTAAATTGTTTTTAGGAGTATACCATGAAACGTTTATTCGCAATAGCTGTTTTGGCAGCTTTGTTTATGTCGCTCGGCTCTGCAACGGCAGACTCTCCGAGAAAGGTTCTATTCCAGCATTTCACAAGTGCGAGTTGCGGACCTTGCGCCGCTTCTGCCCCTGCATACTATGGCTATTTGAAAAGTAATTTGGATAAAGTTATTCCAATTTCTTTTCACGGCAACTTCAACCAAGATATAATGGAAGATCACTATGGCGCCGCTGCTGCAGCTTATGCACAAAAATATGCTATAACTGGAGTGCCGACCCTGGTGATTTCAGGCAATAAATATAAAGGTGCTCCCGCTCCACCAACGGGCTATACTAACATAGTGAATCAATTAGCGAGCGAGAATTCGCCTTTCACGATTAATATTACAAGAGAGCAATTAGGAATAACCAACAATATTACAGTAAATCTCCACTCTTCGCGCAAATATTTGAATGATTTGAATCTTAGAGTGGCGGTGGTAGAAGCATATCATCATTATGAAGAGGCTGGCACTAACGGCGAAAAAGATTTTTATTTTATCAATAGGGATATGCTGCCAGACCCAGATGGCGAAGTTTTTAAAGTTAATGCAAATGATAGCAAAACATTTAATTTTAGTTTCAATTTGCATCCAGAGTGGCATCCTAATATGATTTTCGTTGTTGCTTGGGTTCAAAATGATTCAGAAAAAGAAATTTATCAAGCAGCAAGCACTCCTATACCAAGCCTAACTAATATTGAGAGCAAACCTACATTTACATTGAAAGTTACTTGCCCAGATAAGGTTGGCAAGGTAAAGGAAATGGAAGGTTTATCAAAGCAAGTAACAATTACCAACCCAAATCCATTCCCAGTGAAAACGGCAATTGCTGTTGTGGATAAAATGAGTTCTATACCTGATGATTGGACTGTTGCAATTGACAAAACTGAGGAAACTGTGCCAGCGGGCGGTTCTACCGTTGTTAATGTTACTATAACTCCGGGAGCAGAGGCAGGTTTAGCGACTATAACGATTGGCGCATTCCCGCTTGAAAATATAAGTCTTCCGATTAGCGACTATACTACACTTTATTTAATGTCGGAGCAAGTCAAATACGCGATATTCAATGCTCCGCCGCTAAGCTATTATGGACCATACCTATTCCAGTATTCGCTTAGCACAACAATTTATGGCGATAAGATAGCGCTATTGCCGTTCTCGCAAGATATAATATCAGCCTTTACTCCAGACGATTTCGATGTGGCGATTTTCAGTACTACAACGAGGTATGGTTCTATATCGTTCCTTATTCCAGAGCAGGTTGATTACATGAAGGCTATGTTAGCAAAAGGTAAGAACGTATTTGTTGCAACAGATGCTTCTGGATTAGCATCCCAGCAAACTTCTATGCTGCCGCCAGAATACATTAATGCTATAAATGACTTCTTCACAAATGTAGCAAAAGTTAATTATGAAAGTACGCGGGGATATGTCCAAAACAATACACTATACCGCTATAAAGTTAGTGGTGCCAACAAAGACACAGTATCTGGTCGCTTTGTTTCGGACTTTAACGTTTCAACGCAAATGTTCTCGCCTTACTCAGAAATGTTTACTATCCCAGAAGGTAGCCCAGCGAAGCCAATTTTCTTCTATGACGACGACCTAGCAAAGATTGCTGGAGCTAGATTAGAAAATGATAATGGCTCGAAATTAGTATTCTTGGGCTTCCCGCTTGAGTATGCAGCAAGTTTGCAAATGCAACAAACTTTGCTCAAAGATGCTATGCGCTGGTTCGTTGGCGAAACAGTTGAGCCAAAGCCAAGCATACTCACAGATGTAAGCGATATAGAATTTGGGCAAGTAACAGTTGGCGAATCGAAAGATGTTGATGTGGAAGTGTATAATCTCGGCAATGCAGATTTGAAAATATCAAAACTTGAAATTACAAACGATTTTGGCGGTGTGTTTGAAGTTGTGAACCCAGAGCCACAAGTGGTTGCTCCAGGGAAGAAAACAATATACACAGTTAGATTTACTCCAGCCGAAGAAAAAGTATATACTTTCGCTGATTTTGTGATTTATAACAATGACAAAGATTACAAAAACTTGTCAATAAGCTTGCGTGGCACTGGCGTGCTGCCACAAGCTACTGGTGCAAGAGTGAAAATGGACGTAGAAGCCATGAATTTTGAGTTTGTAAATATTGGCGAATATGCCGATAGAGAAGTTAAAATAACTAATACGGGCATTGCTCCGCTATCAATAACAGAACTTAGAATGGATGGCGAAGGTAAAGATGCGTTTGAATTTATTAGCTTGCCACCGGACAACGAAATTGCACCATCTGCAACTTATATTATCAGAGTAAGATTCAGACCTACTGACAAAGTAGTGTATAACGCCACCGTTAAGTTTACTGCCAACGATCCTGAACAGCCTTACTTTGAAATACCAATGACAGGCACAGGCTTGGAATATGTAGGTGTTACAGAAAATAACAACGACGTTTTCCAATTCAGCGTTGGACCTAATCCGCTTGTAAATTCCACAAATGTGAGATTGAACGTATTGGGCGATTTAAATTCAGACGCCCTTATTTATTTAGTCGATGCTACAGGTAAAAACGTAGCTATGTTAGTTAATGGTGCTATTGCTTCTGGCGAGCATAATTTCAAATTTGATGCTTCGTATTTGCCAAGCGGCACTTATTATATGATTTGTACTATTGGCAATAGAACTTCATCTATTCCAGTTGTAATTGCAAAATAATTTTGATTTTATTAATGTCATAATATCAGAAGGGCTGCTCTGAAAAGGCAGCCTTTTTTTAAAATCCAAATAATTCATTAGTAACACTAACTGATTGTCTATCCGTAAAGAAAGGTTAGGTTTTAAGATGTGAGCTGTCTCATAAGGTAACAGGCGAGAGCATCCGCTGTTATCCAGATGTCCTACACCTTCGAGGTGTAGGACATCTTAAACCCAAATTTTAGCGAACCCAAAGGGTTCAAATGTTTGTAGTAATGAATAATCGGCGATTTATACGACTCCGTAGGGGTCGCATTGGGTTAAAAATTATACGACTCCGTAGGGGTCGCATTAGGTTAAAATTTATACGACTCCGTAGGGGTCGCATTGGATTAAATTTATACGACTCCGTAGGAGTCGCATTGGGTTATGCAATCTTATTTTTTACAAACATCAAATCCCTTCGGGATTAAAATAAACCCAAATGATTTTTTAAATTATTTTGCGACATTAAACCAAGCAATAAAGTTTTTGTCTAACAATTAATTACTAATTAAGTAAAGTGGAACTTGGCTAACGAAAACGAGTTAAATATTATTGATGAATATATTAGCAGCGGCAGCGATAAAGCTGCTACTCAAATAATTAGAACTCATCAGAAATTCGTTTTCGCTGTGGCACTGCGATTTTTGAACTCTTATGAAGATGCTGAAGATATTACTCAGGAAGTATTTATCAAAGCATTGCAAAATTTGAAAAAGTTCAATCGAAAAAGTTCGCTAAAAACTTGGCTTTATCGGATTACGGTAAACTCTTGCATTAATTATAAGCGAAAAAAGAGTATTTTTAGCGTTTTTTCTCGGAGCCACGATGCAG
>JAKIZN010000186.1 GCA_022708005.1 Bacteroidota bacterium
CTTCGTTACAGGTAATCCAGTGATACTCAAACCATCGAGCGAAACACCGATGATGGCTTGGCTGTTCCAAGATATTATGCGCCGTGCTGGACTTCCAGATGGCGTTTTGAATTATTTGGTTGCATCAGGCGCGGAAGTTGGCGATTACATTGTTGACCACCCGAAAACTCGCTTTATTTCATTCACTGGCTCTATGGAAGTAGGCTTACGCATTATCGAGCGCGCTGCGAAAATGAATCCCGGACAAATTTGGATTAAACGCGTAGTTGCCGAAATGGGTGGCAAAGATACAATTATCGTTGATAGTGAAGCAGATGTTGATAGCGCAGTCAAAGGGGTTGTTCAAGCTGCTTATGGATTCCAAGGGCAAAAATGCTCTGCTTGCTCAAGAGCCGTTGTCGATGAAAAAGTTTATGACGAATTTGTCCAAAAATTAAAAGTAGAAGTCGATGCAATCACGCAAGGTTTGCCCGAAGAAAACTTCTACGCTGGACCTGTCATAAGTGCAAGCGCTGAAAAGACAATATTGAATTATATAGAAATAGGGAAAAAAGAAGGTAAATTGCTATGCGGCGGCGAAAAATTAGAAGGCAAAAACGGCTATTTCATTAAGCCTACAGTTTTTGTAGATGTAGCGCCAGATGCTCGCATATCGCAAGAAGAAATTTTTGGACCAGTTTTGGCTGTAATTAAATCGAAAAACTTTGACGAAAGCTTAGCTATTGCAAATAATACGATATACGGCTTGACAGGTGCTGTTTATACCAAGAATCGCGAAAAATTGGATAGAGCTACTCGCGATTTCCACTGCGGTAATTTGTATTTGAATAGAAAATGCACAGGGGCACTTGTCGATGTGCATCCGTTCGGTGGGTTCAACATGAGCGGCACAGATTCAAAAGCTGGCAGCCGCGATTATCTTGCTCTATTTATGCAAGGCAAATCTGTTTCTGAAAAAATATAGATTTGATGTCAAATTTTTTATATAAAAAACTAAAAGGGCGAACAGAAATGCTCGCCCTTATTATTTTTATACCTGCTTACTATTGCAGCCCGCGTTTCCTGAGAAGTGGCTCAATAACTGGTTCGCGACCTCTGAACTTAACGTACAAATCCATTGGATCTTCTGTGTAGCCTTTTTCAAGAATATTTTTTCTGAGCGACTCAGCTGTTTTTTGGTCAAATAAAGATGTTTCTTTGAAAGCTTCGAAAGCATCTGAATCGAGCACTCCCGCCCATATATAGCTATAATAGCCGGCTGAATATCCACCGCCAAAAATATGATTAAAATATGTGGAGCGGTATCTAAAAGGAATTGCTTCTGGCAAATTATATCGGCTTGCAATTTCTTGCTCAAACGCGTCTACGTCATCAACTGGAGGTGCCGAATAATAGCTCATATCAAGCAGAGCAGCCGCGAGATATTCTACTGTTGCAAAGCCTTGCCCAAATTTACTGCTTGCTTGAATTTTGTCGATAAAGTCTTCTGGCAATGGCTCGCCAGTCTGATAATGCCGAGCAAATTCTCTCAATACTTCAGGTTCGCTAAACCAATTTTCCATCAACTGCGATGGCAGTTCAACGAAATCGCGGGGAACAGATGTGCCACCAATGCTGGGATAGCTATTGTTAGCCAAAAGTCCGTGCAAAGCGTGTCCAAACTCGTGGAACAAAGTTTCTGCTTCATCAAGGTTCAGCAAAGAAGGCGTATCGCCAACTGGCGCTGGGAAGTTGCATACATTAAATACAATCGGGGTAATAACCTTGCCGTTTTTCACTTGGCGAGAACGAAGATTATTCATCCACGCACCGCCACGCTTCGATGAGCGATTGAAATAATCGACAAAGAACAGCCCAATGTGCTTGCCGTCAGTTTCAGTTACTTCAAAAACTTTAACAGATGGGTCATAAACTGGCACGTCGTGCAGCTCTTTGAATTTTATTCCATATAAATTTTCAGCCACGTGGAAAGCTCCGTTCATCACATTATCGACAGCAAAGTATGGACGCAATTCCTCTTCATCAAGATTATATTTAGCCTTTCTGATTTTTTCAGCATAATATCTCCAATCGGATGCTTCTAATGTAAAGTTTTGCCCCTCGTTAAATATCATTTGCTGTATTTCTTCTGCTTCCATTCGAGCGTTATGCGATGCAGGCTCCCACAATTGATTGAGCAATTCAAAGACTTTCCCAGTATTTTTAGCCATATTATCGCTTAAAGTAAATTCAGCAAAATCGGGATAGCCGAGCAAGTTTGCTTTTTCAAGGCTTAGCCTCAATATTTGCTTTATGATTTCTTTATTATCGTGCTCGTTGTTGTTATCGCCTCTATGCAAATAGGCATTCAACATTTCCTTTCTCAGCTCTCTATCCTCGCAATATTGAAGAAATGGCATAATGCTTGGATTGTGCAACGTAAACACAAATTTGCCACCCATACCAGCTTTGTTAGCTGCTTCTCGAGCGCTTTCTATCAGCGTGCGTGGCAGCCCGCGCAATCTGCCTTCATCTTCAACAATTAGCTTGTAATCATTGGTCTCAGCCAATACATTATCTCTAAATTGCAGCGATAAAGTAGCAAGATCTTGATTGACTTTGCTAATTCTGGCTTTTTGCTCTTTATTAAGCAAAGCACCATTCTTTGTAAATTCTTTATATTTTATTTCGACAAGCCTAATTTGCTCTGGGGTTAATTTGGAGGTTGTTCTTTTTTCGTAAACAGCCTTGATTCGCTTGAATAGCTTATCGTTCAAAAGAATTTCATCTTGGTAACTTGTGAGTTTCGGAGTAATCTCTTTGGCTATTTCTTGCATCTCTGGGCTTGAGTTCGAACCCGTAAGATTAAAGAACACAGACGATACTTTTTCGAGTAATTCGCCAGAAAATTCTAATGCTTCAACTGTATTCTTGAAATTTGGAGCTTCTTTGTTATCTGCTATTTTTTTTATTTCAGCCTTCGCATCTTTCAAGCCCTTTTCAAATGCTGGCAAATAATGTTCATACTTAATTTGGTCGAACGGAGGCACTTGAAAAGGAGTATTATATTCCTTGAAAAAAGGATTGTCTTGCTTTTTCTGCGCATTTACACTCATAACAATGCTTACTGCAATTAGTAACACAATTAACTTTTTCATTTTTTAACCTATTATAAAACACAAAAATAACGATACGCAATATACGATTTTTTAGAGAAATAACGAAGTAAAAGCATAGTTTTTATACCTGCAATGCACTGATAAAAAAAAGAACTACTTTTGTAAAAAGTAACCTCTTTCTAATATATCTATAATTATATCACTTTATAATCAAATTTTTATCTCTTAATGGGTCAAAAGTATATTTTGATTCAAAAGGCGATTGCGTTGGAGTTGGCGAAATATCTTTGCCAAAATTAAATAAATCTGGAGAATATTTAAGTTTCAACTTGTCTTGCAAAGTCATAAGCCCTTTGATAACAGCTTCCGGGCGAGGCGGGCATCCCGACACATAAACATCGATAGGGAGAAATTGGTCTATACCTTGCACCACCGAGTACGAGCGAAACATACCGCCAGACGATGCACAAGCTCCCATAGACATAACCCATTTTGGGTCTGGCATCTGGTCATATATTTTACGAACAACCCAAGCCATTTTATAGGTTACAGTGCCTGCGACGAGCAAGAAATCGGATTGTCGCGGAGTCATACGGAACACTTCAGAGCCGAAGCGAGCCACATCGAATCGCGACGAAGCAAATGCCATCATTTCAATAGCACAGCAGGATATTCCCAGCGGCATGGGCCACATCGAATTTTTTTGCGCCCATTTTATAACCGCACCCACAGTTGTTGTCAAAAAGCCGTCGCGGCTCAGCGTGTTTTCTAATCCCATTCGAGACCTCCTTTTCTAAGCTCGTAAAAATATCCAGCAAGTAGCACTACTATAAATATCATCATTGCCACAAAAGCAGCGATGCCAAGATTTCCAAACTGCGCCGCCCAAGGATACATAAATACCACTTCTATATCGAAAACGATAAAACTGACAGCAATCATATAAAATTTCACCGAAAACCTTTCGCGGGCAGTTCCGTGCGGTATCATACCGCTTTCGTAAGTGGTTTGCTTGCCTTCAGTTGTTCGCCTTGCACCCAACCATTCGGATAAGAATAAAAATGCGAGAGCTATGAAAAATCCGAAGACAACCATAAATATTAG
>JAKIZN010000187.1 GCA_022708005.1 Bacteroidota bacterium
GAGAATACTTGATAAATTAGGCGATACGTATTTGAGCCCACGGGCGATTCGCTCAATTGCCGTAATTAGCTCTTCGGGCTTGGACTCTTTATTTAAATAGCCCGACGCTCCAGCCTTTAATAATCTTATGGCATATTGTTCTTCTGGATAAACCGTAAATATCAGCACGGGCAGCTCTGGGGCAATTTGTCTAAGCTCTTTTAATGTGTCCAAGCCGTCTTTCCCGGGCATGGAAATATCGAGTACCACAACGTCATATTTTTCGGCTTTCACTTTTTCAATAAGTTCATTCCCAGAGCTTGCTTCGCCTGTTACTAAAAAGCCCGGCGTTTCCTCAATAATTTGCTTGAGCCCTTTTCTAACCACAGCGTGGTCGTCTGTTAGTATAATATTTATCATAATTTATCTCCACTAATTTTACCATTATGCGGCACGGATAAAATCACTTCAGTGCCTCCGAACATTGAGTCTTGGTCTTCCCCTTCGCCGTTGCGAGCCAGCCCTAAATTGCGTATAGTAACCTCGCCGCCCATTGATTTTGCTTTTTCCCGCATGCCGAGCAAGCCAAAAGAATCTTGATGATATATTTTATCTGGGTCAATGCCCACCCCATTATCGACGACTTTAAGGATTACTTTGTTGTTGGATTGTTCTAAATATACATCTACTCTCGATGCCTTTGCATATCTTGAAATATTCGTTAGCGATTCTTGAAAAATACGAAATATCGGAGTGGCGAGATATTCTGCAACTGATAAATCTTTTGGAGTAACCACAAATTTTGTCCTGATTGCTGTGCGGCGTTGAAACTCTTTGCTTTGCCAATCAATTGCGGCGACTAGCCCAAAATGGTCGAGAATAGACGGTCTCAACTGCGATGATATAGTTCGCACTTTTTGAATTGTTAGTTCTATCATATCGGACATTTCGCGAATTTTTACTTCGAGATTGTCTTTTGATGTGTCAATTTTTTTTACAAGCCAAGCAATATCAAGCTTAACGGCAGTCAGCAAATAGCCAAGCTCATCGTGGATTTCAAATGCTATTTGCTTCCGCTCCTCTTCCCTAACGGAATCCAAGTGCAGCGCTAAATTTCTGAGCTGTTGCCGCGACGACAGCAAATCCGACTCTGCTATTTTCCTTTGGGTTATATCGTAAATCGTTGATTGTATAAATATTATGTTGCCATCGTCATCGCTCACATTCAGCAAACTTTCATTCAGCCATCGCGTTTTGCCATCTTTGCGAGCAATTCTGTATTCAAATTCTACGCTTCTGCCCGGATTTAATTTGATATAGGCTCTTTGGTCTTTTACTAATTTCAAATCTTCTGGGATAATGACGCTATCCCAATTTACAGAATTTGATATAAACTCGCTTACATCATAAGCTGTGATTTCTTCGACAAATCCGTGCATAAAGATTGGTTTATAATCCGGCGTCCACCTAAAAGCAATCCCTTTAAAGTTGGTAACGAAGGTTCTATATCGCTCCTCGCTTTCCCGCAACGCCTCATCTTGCTTTCTTTTTTCCGTAACATCTTCAAAAATAGAAACTACCTCGCCAGTGGGAAGTTTATAAAAATAGTTTTGCCTCCACCCTTTAATTTCTTGCGAAAACGGCTCATCGTGATAAAGCGTAAAGAGATAGCTCGCGGGCTTCCCCGTTTCGTAAACTTGCCTCAGCTCGTCGATAATTATAAAATTTCGCTCATTTTTCAAAATTGACTTTAAATTTTTTCCAAAAACTTCATATTTGGATTTATTTTCAATAAATTCGGCTGCTTCATTGAAGTCTTTTACGATAAAATCGCGGCAATTATCAATTTGCTCATAAACCACTACCCCATTGCTCATATTTTGAAAAAGCTCTTTGAAGCGAGTTTCGGATTCTCGCAAAGCCTGCTCGGCGAGCTTGTTTTCCGTTATATCCTGCGCTATGCCCGCTACTCTATAAGCCTCACCTTTGGAGTTATACACTTGGAATGCTCTATCCCGCACCCAGCGTATTTCACCATTATTATCAACGACGCGAAACTCCTCCACCATACCATTGTTTTCGATAATTTTCAAAGTCGCTTCGACCACTCTTTTTCTATCGTCTTTATGAACCGCCATAGCCCATTCGTATAAGTCAAATTCGTCGCTTGCAGGCTCTCTGCCCCAAATGCGTGAATACGAAGGCGAAGTAAATAAATACTTTTGCTTTTCCCAATCTATTAGCCAAAAAGCATCTTCGATAGTGTCCGCAAGCTGGCGAAATCGGCTTTCGCTCTCTCTTAGCGCTTCTTCTGCTTTGATTGCACTTGTAATATCACGTGCTATGGTGGTAAACCCAAGCACTTTTCCAGTTTCATCAACAAATGGATATACCGTTAGCGAAACGTAAATTGTGGTATCTTTTTTGCGCACAGGCACCATATCGACATGCTGTATTCTTTTTGCGACATTGCTTTGCCCGCCCAACTGCGGGATTGTAATCAGCGTCTCGAAGTCGATAATATGGTCTAATATCGTAACTTGTTGCCCTACAACCTGCTTAGCTTTATAATCGAAGATGTTTTCTGCAGATTTATTCCAGCTATGTATGCTCCCGTCTTGCGAAACTAGAAAAATAGCATCTTCGCTTGATTCTACAATTGACGCTAAGCGGCTTTTGGACTCTTCCACTTGCATTTTTTCGGTAATGTCGCGAGATATAGAAGTAACCCCAACCACATCGCCGTTGGTATCCTTGAATGGTATCGCGGTATGCTCTAAATAGCGATCTTTTTCTTTCTCGCTTTTCGCCACGTAAAATTTCACTTGCCGCTCGACAGTCCCATTTTCAAACGATTTTAGCAAATAGCTGTCTGGCGGTATATTATCTTCATCAGGATATAAAAATTGGCGTATAGGCGCCCCGATAGGCTCTTCGAATTGCTCGACGGCTAAATTATTTGCCCAAATAATTCGCAAACTATCGTCAGTTTGGACTACGACGTCATCAACTGCTTCAAAAACTTTGTGGATTTGATTAGTATAATTTCTATAATCTTCCAAAAGGTTTTTGCGTCTTTGAATTTCAAGTCTAAGGTCTAATTGCCTGCGCGCTGCGAATATTATAAAAGGAATTATAGCAAAAATAAGCGAAATCAGGATTTCGCTAAGCCATTGCAATTTAATCGAATTAAGCAGCCCAGTTATAAACTCATATATCCCAAGCGTATAGCTTACGGAATATGCAATTACAACGAAAAATACAACTAAGAACCAATCTTGATAGGTCTTAGTTTGATAATCGGAGTAATTTGAGTCTATAATTCTTGGCATATCACTTTTCCGGCGGTGGCGGTTCGCTTAAAAATATTTGCGATGGATTATCTGTCAAAGCTCGCAGCGACTTTTGTAGCATACGGTTTGTTACTCGCAATTCCTCAAAAGTTTCATTCAGCCCAAAGAGCATGGATTCCATTCTATAAGTCAAAATACTAACGGATTTATTAGCATTGTTCATTGTCGAATCATACTTCGCATAAATTTTACTTACATGCGAGGGCAATTGCATGCCGACTAACTCCGTATTCAAATTATCAGCAAAGTTTTTTAATTCGTCAGCCGTTTCGTTAAGCCGTTGGCTTGTTGCGGCAATATTCGAGATAATTTGCGAAGTATCCGCTTTGGAAAGTATGTTTTTTAGCCTTGTGCTCGATGCTGCCAAATCTTCAACCAAATTGTATAATTCCGGATCGCTAAAAAATTTTGTCGATGCAGAAAGGAAATCAACTGTGCCTTCGGAAATGCCTCTCGCATCTATTCGCAATAGATTATTCATCACATCTCGCATTGCGATAGTAATTTCTTCTATGCCAGATGGCGCTGATTTAATCACCGTAAGTGGCGACGTATCGAATGAAATTTTTGGGTGCATATTTGCAATTTGCGGATCGCTGGGCACAAACAACTGCAGGAACTTTCCACCCGCAACGCCAGCCATTTCGGCTTTTATTCGCATGCTATCGTTCAGCACTACCCTATCGTCGATACTCATAATAACTTCTACCAACTTTCCATCTTTGGCTACTTGGACTTTTTGGACTCGCCCGCATGGTACGCCCAAATATTTCACAGCCGAGCCCGGCTCAAGCCCTTCTATGGAGCTATCGAAATAAGTAACAT
>JAKIZN010000188.1 GCA_022708005.1 Bacteroidota bacterium
CTTCCGAAAACTCTACTTGCAAGAACGTATTAGAATAATACGTCAGCCTTGTCAAGAAAAGTTCGTCTATTCTTTCTTGCGAGTAAATAAAATCCAACTCATTGCTATGCGTGAAGTTACCATAAAAATCCTCAAACGAACCGAAGCTAATTGCGTAATTACCGCTTTCCAAATCGTCATACAGCGTCAGCACTATTTTATTATTTGAACATATTGCAGACTTAACAGAAAGCACCTCGCCAGACGAACTATTGACCTTGAACAGCGACGGCTCGACATCGCTAAACTTTAGCGGCACGCTGTAATAAGCAATCAGCTGTTTGCTTGAAACCACTTCAACGCGGACCGCGATGCCGACTTCATTAGTAAAAATATCGACGCGATTGGATAAGTTACTTTGCAAATTTGGGTTTAGCTTACTTTTTGCAATCACAAAAAACGAGTAATTTTTGCCAGCCGACAGGTCGTTTATTATGGCAAAATAATCATTAGTGCTTAATATTGGAATTAAATTCGTGCTATCTTCGTTTAGCATAAAGCACTCAAATTCGTCGGCGCCATCAACGCTGTTCCATTCAAGTTTTACAGTATTTTTATCTAATGCGTAGCCATGCAACCTCGGCTCAGCGAGCTTTTGCGCAACATTATATTCCCAAAATTCTGTTACTCCAAAAGTGGCAAATCCTATCTCTTTTTTACCATTTTTGTCAAAATCATAAGCCCATACTGAATTTGCGAAAGCGGCGGGATAATACCATATAGGCTTAAACTTAGCCTGCTCTTTGTTCCACTTGAATACATACAAATTGGGCATAGCGGAAATGACTAACTCATCGCCCTGCTTGCCATCAATATCCGCGGCTGCCACTCCGTTTCTATAGGAAGCGTTTAATCGCGGGACAACTCCCGCACGTATTCCATAAATAAAGATAGAATCCGCAACGAAAAATCCCTTCTCCGCATCATACTTGATTAACTTGAACGACCACAAACCAGATGATGCATCGTTTCGTTTCGGGGTTACGCTATAGCAGCCGTGAATTATTTCTGGTATGCCATCGCCGTCAAAATCTCCAGACGTTATATATTGATTCTCCGCAGCGGACTGCTCTGTATTTGCATATATTAGCTCAAAATTACTGCCGTCAAATTCAAAAATAAATGAATGCCCATTATTATTAGAATGATATAAATTAACTCGACCATTCCCATTGAAATCACCTACCGCCGAACCGCTCCAAACCCCAGATTTTCTATATTCTTTTGGCAACAAAGCCTGCGCCAAAAGAACATCTTTATTGCCTTTATGAGAATATACGAAAAACGAAGAATCGTTGTGGGCAATTATATCTGTTCGCCCGTCGCCGTCAATATCATAAAAATGCTCAGCCCAGAAATTTGAAGAAGTGGATTTGAAAATTTCATTGGCAAATGGCGATGGGTTATCTTCCGTTTGCTGTGTAACATAAGTTTGCCCATTGCCATAAGATAGAATGTCGGTAATGCCGTCGCCATTGTAATCGCCTATGCCAGCAACAATTGCAGTCCGCTTCATTGTATCCAGCGCTTTGAATTCACCATTTTGAAATTCAGCAAACATTGCTTTGTAAATTGTCAGATAAGTTAAGTCGTTGAAAAACACATTGGGATTGCCATTTGAATTAAAATCAATAACTTGTGGAAATATATAGGCTCTTGGAAGTTCATAAGACTTTTTGATAAACGAATATTTTGGGAAATTTACATCGTTTATTTGAAAAGTAAAATTAAATTCGGCAGTGTCTTTCCTCTGAATTATAGCCACAAGCCTTGCTTCATACAGCACATTATATTCAAATCCAGATTCAATTAGATACTGATGAGTGCGTGAATATTCTGCATAATCGCTAATCACTTTATAACTTTCGTTAGAGCCAAGCGGGCGATAATGCAACTCCGAACGGCTATCATAATTGGTTGTAAAATTTACAAATAGCGTTTTTTTATCATCTCTAATCGCATCTAATATTTTTACTTCGTCAATTGCAAATGGGTTGCTTTCGGAATAAACAATAATGCTGCTTCTCGATTCTAAGATTTTACCGCTTTTCAGGCGTATTCGCAGCGCAATCGTATAGCTTGTATCCGCAAGATTTTCGATATTAAATATGCTCAACGTATCGTCCAGCGTTGCAGTTTTTACATTACTTATAATAGTATCGAATTTTGACGGATTTCTGCCCTTGCCGACTAAAATTGAATAGCTATCGAACATAGGAGCAATAGTAGAGCCAACTATATATATAGATTTTACTTTGCTTCGATTAAAAGTTTCCTCAAATTTTGGGCTGCTGATTTTGTAATCGCCAGCTATTATATTCTCCAATGCACTTTGCACATCGAGTATACCTGCACCAGTGAAATAGTCCCAACCGTCTGGATTTACGCTTTTAGCCGTTGCTGATAATATTGATTTTACGTCATTCAGTCGCAAATTTGGATTTTTTTCTAATAGCATGGCAACGGCTGCGCTTACAAATGGAGCGGAAAGCGACGTGCCAGACTTCAATCTGTAAGTGCCTAGCGGCACAGCGGATAGCACCAAGCTGCCCGGCGCTATCAAGCATAAGTTGCTGCCATAATTGCTGTATGCCCAGCGAGTGCCGTCTTTCGTAGATGCACCTACGGAAATTACTTCGGGATAATCCGACGGATAGTGCTTTGCATCTGTGTTTTCATTGCCCGAAGATGCAACCATTATAACGCCAAGCGAATGGGCAAACTTGACTGCCGAATGAACAATCGGCGAAGAATACACTTCGCCAAAGCTAAAATTCAGCACTTTCGCACCATTCAGCGCTGCATAGACAATGCCAGCGGCGATGTCGTCTGCGTCTGCATTCCCTGTAATGTCAAACACGCGTACGGACATAATTTTAGCATTATATGCCAATCCAGCTATGCCTATCTCGTTATCTCGTGCTGCTGCAATAACGCTCGCAACTGCTGTGCCGTGGTCATATTCGTCATACGGGTCGCCGTCGGGCATATTCCAATCACCAAGATTTGCAATAGATTGATTTACAAAGTCGAAGCCTATCACGTCGTCTATAAAGCCGTTGCCGTCATCGTCAATACCGTTTATGTCGCCGCTCACTCCATTGCGAAATTCAGTCGATTGCCAAGGGTCATACCTGCCATTGCCATTCAAATCTTCCTTTGAGTTAATCCATAAATTTGGTGCTAAATCAAGGTGAGCATAATCTATGCCTGTATCGATAACACCGACTATTATGCCTTCCCCACTGGCGTATTTCCACGCTCCTGCGGCGCGGATTTGCTCAAGCGACCATTGTTCGTTATAGCGTTCGTCGTTAGGCACATCTTGGGTATGCAATTTATATTTATAATTCGGCGTAATTGATTCCACTTGATTACTCTTGCTTAGCTCGGTCAGCACTCTGCCTTCGTTCAATTCATCTACTCTTAATACATAGTATGTTTTTAGGTCAGAAAAGGCGGGATTGCCTGATAAAGTAGTTGGCTCGCTCGATTTCGCATCTAAAAAGTTAATTGCTTTGCGAAATGCTGCGCCGGATGAGAGAATTTTAGCACTTTCTTTCTCAAATTTATCAATATTTTTAATCTTGACTATATACTCATTAGTTTCTGCTAAAGCAAGGCTATAGCAAAATATGCAAAATATCAACGGCAATATTTTTCTCATTTTTAAATATCTCTACGTTTTCATATATCATTCACAAATATAGCAATAAAAACGCTATATTACGTTCTAAAAATAAAATATACTGCTCCCATTAGGCATAGTCCAACCCACAAATAATCTAACTTCAAGGGCTGATTCATTATAACTACAGAAAATGGAATAAAGACAGATAGCGTTATAACCTCTTGAACTATCTTCAAATGTGCTATGTTCAATTGACCGTAGCCAATTCGATTCGCCGGCACCATAATCATATACTCAAAAAAGGCAATTCCCCAACTTATTAGCACAGCCTGAAACCAATGCTTATCACTGAGATGCTTGAGATGCCCATACCAAGCGTAAGTCATAAAAATATTTGATACTATCAGCATTACGACTGTTATTATAACTCTGTTCATAACTAAAATATTTTATTTGGGTTAATTAT
>JAKIZN010000189.1 GCA_022708005.1 Bacteroidota bacterium
GCTCTAAACACTTTTTTTCTGCCGAAAAAGTTGTCGAAATACAAAAAACGCTCGGCTCGGATATTATGATGGTGCTCGATGAGTGCGTGCCGTATCCTTCGACTGAAGAATATACCCAGAAATCAATGAAACTCTCGCTACAATGGGCGAAGCAATCGGGCGAATTTTTTAAGTCTATACCGCAAAAATGGTCGCATCGCCAATTTCAATTTGCAATATGCCAAGGCGGTATGTATCCAAATTTGCGGACGGAGTACGCTCGCGAGGTTACCCAATATGATTTTGACGGCTTTTCTATTGGCGGGCTATCTGTCGGCGAGCCAACCCAATTGATGTATGACCTTACTGACTTAACAACCGATATTTTGCCACAAGATAAGCCGCGGTATCTTATGGGAGTTGGCACTCCAGATAATATTTTGGAGTCTATCGAAAGAGGAGTGGATATGTTCGATTGCGTTATGCCCACTCGGAATGCCCGCAACGGACAGCTTTTTACAACACGTGGAAAAGTTAATATTAGGAATAATAAATATAAATTTTCCGACGAGCCAATCGACCCAGCCTTTTCGGATTTGCCCGATTCGGAATATAGCCTTGGATATTTAAGGCATTTATTTGTCGCCAACGAGATTCTTGCATTAATTCTTGCAACTCGCCAAAATATCAGATTTTATTTATGGCTTGCAAAAACTGCGAGAGAGAAAATAGAAAGCGGAGACTTCCTGCATTGGAAAAAAGATTTTTTAAGTAGTTATTTTCAAAAAAAATAGTTATATTGCATTTTTAAAATTTTCATATTATTATATCAAGGCAAAACAATGTTTCAATTGGCTAATATTTTAATGATGGCTCCCCCGCCGAACGGACAGCAAGGTGGTGGTGGCATAATGAGTTTTCTACCTACTATTTTATTCTTTGGGTTTATGATTTTGATAATGTATTTCTTTATGATACGCCCACAGCAAAAGCGTCAGAAAGAACATCAAAATATGCTTGCAAGCTTACGCAAAGGCGATAAGGTAGTTACTTCGTCGGGTATACATGGCGTTATCGAAGACGTCGAGGAAAGAACTTACATTATTAAAATAGCTGATAATACGAAAATAAAAGTAGAAAAGAGCGCTATAAGCACACGAATATAAATTTATTACATATATTTTCTAAATCTTTCATCATATTAAGATGGAAGATTTATTTTTTTACTGATAAAGTTATGAATACAAAAATGAATACTATCGAAGAAGCATTGGAAGACCTTGCCAATGGCAAAATGATTATCGTTGCCGACGACGAAGACCGCGAGAATGAAGGCGACTTAATTGCTGCTTCTGAACTTTGCACTCCAGAAATGGTTACCTTTATGTCTACGAAAGCAAGAGGGCTTATATGTGTTTCTATAACCGAGCAGCGAGCCGATGAACTTAATTTAGGCGTTATGGTTCGCGATAATTCTGCTTTGCACGAGACAAAATTTACTGTGTCGGTTGATTATGCACACGGGACTTCTACTGGCATATCGTCTTACGACCGCGCTGCCACTATTCGTGCTATGGCTGATGAGCGAACAAAGCCATCGGATCTCTTGCGTCCAGGGCATATTTTCCCGCTTATTGCCGTCAAAGAAGGCGTACTGCGGCGCGCAGGTCATACCGAAGCCACAGTAGATCTTATGAGGCTCGCGGGACTAAAGCCAAGCGGCGTGCTTTGCGAAATCATCAACGACGACGGCACTATGGCTCGTATGCCGCAATTGCTCGAATTTGCAAAAGAGCATAATATGAAGATAATCACCGTCAAAGATTTAATAGCTTATCGACTGAAAAGCGAAAGCCTTGTGAGCTGCGTTGCAAAGGCGAAATTGCCTACGGAGTTCGGCAATTTTGAGATGCTGGCTTATGAAAATGTTTATGATAAAAAAGACCATGTGGCGCTAATCAAAGGCACTTGGGAAGAGGGCGAGCCTATCTTGGTTAGGGTTCATTCTGAATGCCTTACTGGCGACGTTTTCGGCTCTTTGCGTTGCGATTGCGGTCCGCAGCTCCACGCAGCTATGAAAATGATAGAAAAGGCTGGCACAGGAATTGTTTTATATATGCGGCAGGATGGTCGCGGCATAGGGCTAATCAATAAGGTAAAAGCTTACGCATTGCAGGAAATGGGATACGATACCGAAGAGGCTAATATTGAACTTGGCTTTTCAGCAGATTCACGCGATTACGGTATCGGCGCCCAAATTCTTAGAAATCTTGGAGTTAGCAAAATGAGGCTAATTACAAATAATCCTAAAAAGCGGGTTGGGCTGGAAAGTTATGGATTAGAAGTTGTTGAGCTATTGCCGCTCGAAGTTGAGCCAAACGATAAAAATTATAACTATCTGAAAACTAAGAAAGATAAAATGGGGCATCTGCTTCATAACTTATAAAAATTCAAAAGCAAGCTAATAAAATTATTTTTAAATATTAAATTTAAGGTGTTGTTATGTCGGGCATCGTTTATTTAACAAAAGAGCGAATGCAAGAGATAGAAGAAGAATTGAGGCATTTGCAAATCCACAAAAGAAGAGAAATAGCCGAAAAAATAGCAGAGGCTCGCTCTCATGGCGATATTTCCGAAAACGCCGATTATGACGCTGCGAAAGATGAACAAGGGCTGCTCGAGCTGAAAATTGCTAAACTTAGCGAAATTTTATCGAAAGCGCAAGTAATTAAAGCCGAAGAGTTCCCTGACGACAAAATTTATATCTTGTCGAATGTTACTTTGAAAAATCTTGCAAACGGCTCTTCTATTACCTATAAGTTAGTGAGCGCCGAAGAAGCAGATTTTGAGCAAAATAAAATCGCAGTAACTTCTCCATTGGGCAAAGGAATGATGGGCAAGAAAGTTGGAGATATTGTCGAAGTCAAAGTGCCTGCGGGAGTAAATCGCTTTGAAATTATGGCAGTCTCGAAATAATCTATTCGTTAGAAATTTGCAAAGCCTTCTGCAAACGCAATAGTTTAAGAAGGCTTTTTGTTTTTATGCGTTGAAATGCATTCGTAAATATCGCTGCCGCCGTATATAAAATGTCGCTTTGGATTAATCGTATTAATCCAAATAATTTATTAGAAACTCTAACTGATTGCGTCTCCGTAAGAAAATATTTGGCTTTAAGATGTCCTACACCTTCGAGATGTAGGACATCTGGGGAACAGCGAGTAGACAATGGAAAAGTTTCTATTGGATTAATCGTATTAATATAGTAATTTTGTTAAAGTTGGGCTATACTATAATATAGTAAAATCATTGATTTAATAGCGGAAAAATTGGCACGAAAGTGGAAGGATTGAGCGAAAGTTTGCTATGAGTGGAAAAAGAAAACAACAAATTACAATTCTTTCAAAAGGTGGGTGGAACTATGGCAACGAGATTAGATGATACAAAAAACGGTTCCGAAACTTCAAGTTTTGGAACAAGCAAAAGGATTAATCATGATTCATCGAAATTCTATAACTCGAAGATGTATGATAAACTTTTGAAACCGCTGGCTGATGGCAAACCAGAAAATGATTTTCCGCAAGAGTTGCTCAATACGATAATTCTCGGAAGCTCAGAAAATATGAGCGAACTGCCAGACAATTCCGTACATTTAATGATTACGTCGCCGCCTTACAACGTAACGAAAGATTATGATGCCGATTTAAGTTTAGACGAGTATTTGAACCTGCTAAAAAATGTTTTTCAAGAAACATTTAGGGTGCTTGTCAATGGCGGGCGAGCTTGCATAAATATTGCCAATGTTGGCAGAAAGCCGTATCTGCCGCTTAGCGATTATATTGCTATGATAATGCTGGAAATTGGATTTAATATGAGGGGCGAAATTATTTGGAATAAGGGTGCTGGTGCGGGCGTTTCTATGGCGTGGGGTAGCTGGCAATCGGCTTCAAATCCAGTTTTAAGAGATGTCCACGAGTATATATTAGTTTTTTCAAAAGGGAATTTTCAAAGAGATGGCAAGCTCAAAGAAAACACTATTTCCAAAGAGCAGTTTATGGAGTGGACAAAATCCGTTTGGACAATGAACCCAGAGTCGGAAAAAAAGGTTGGGCATCCCGCACCTTTCCCAGAAGAGTTACCGTTCAGGCTTATCCAA
>JAKIZN010000190.1 GCA_022708005.1 Bacteroidota bacterium
TTTCAAAATGCTCGAAGAAAATAGTTACAAAATGCACTATCGAGTAATGCTTAGCCGCTTTCGCGGATTTACTAAATGCAAGCATTGCAATGGTTCGCGGCTGCGGATGTCTGCACGCCAAGTATTTATTGCGGGCAAAAATATGCCAGAATTAGTCCAAATGCCACTCGGCGAACTATACGATTTCTTTAAAAATTTGCAGTTAAATGAATATGATTTCAAAGTAGCAGAGCAATTGCTAAAAGAAATTACATCTCGATTAGAAATGTTAGTCGATATTGGCTTGCATTATCTAAATTTATCGCGGCTATCGCATACGCTATCAGGCGGGGAAAGTCAAAGGATTAATCTTGCCACCGCGCTCGGCTCTGCACTTGTCGGCACTCTATATGTGCTTGATGAGCCAAGCGTTGGAATGCACCCACGCGATACCGATAGGTTGCTTAAAATTCTATTTAAATTGAGAAATTTAGGGAATACAATTGTTGTAGTCGAACACGACCCTGATATTATCAAATATGCTGATTATATTATAGATATGGGTCCTTATGCGGGGCATCTTGGCGGCGAAGTTGTCTATCAAGGCGAATTTAGCGGATTAGAAAATTGCAGTCGCTCGCTGACTGCGGATTATTTCGCTGGCAGAAAGAAAATAGAAATTCCTAAAAGTCGGCGGAAGGCTGGCAGTGGCGAAATTAGAATTTATGACGTTCAGCATAATAATTTGAATATTAAAGAGGTCGCTTTCCCGCTGCATTCATTAGTGGTCGTTACTGGAGTAAGTGGCTCTGGCAAAAGCTCTTTAGTTCATAATGTTTTATATGCTGGATTGAAAAAAATGAGTGGCTCTACATCTATGGAGACGGGCTATTACTCAAAAATCACTGGCGCCGAACGCATTCGATTTGTGGAGCTTGTCGATCAATCATCTGTAAGCGGTTCTATCAGATCCACCCCTGCGACTTACACCAAAGTTTTCGATTTTATTAGAGAGGCTTTCGCATCTACTCAGGCGGCGAAGCAGTTGGGATTGCGTCCGGGTTATTTTTCGTTTAACGTCTCGGGTGGGCGTTGCGAAGTGTGCGAAGGCGAAGGCTACGTAAATGTCGATATGCAATTTTTGCCAGATGTTAGGTTAGTCTGCGAAGTATGCGGCGGAACAAGATATAAAAAAGAGGCTCGCAATGTTCTTTATAATGGAAAAAGTATAGTAGATGTGCTTGATATGACTGTCGATGAAGCAGCGGACTTTTTTGCCGATAATAATAGAATTACAAATAAACTCGCTATTTTGCAGAGCGTTGGGCTGGGCTATATTAAGTTGGGTCAGCCGAGTTCGATGCTGAGCGGTGGCGAATCTCAACGTGTTAAATTAGCCTCTCATTTGGATTCTCACTTGAGTGGCGAAACTTTATTTATCTTTGATGAGCCTACTTCGGGGTTGCATCTTGATGATATTTCTAAGCTACTGTCTGCAATTCAAGCATTAGTGAAAAAAGGGCATTCCGCTGTTATTATCGAACATAATTTGCATATCATAGCCGCGGCTGATTGGATAATAGATTTAGGTCCCGAAGCTGGAGATGCAGGCGGGCGTATTGTCGCCGAAGGCACGCCAGAAAAAATCATGAAAGTGAAAGACTCGCACACAGCCGAAGCGCTTAGAAATTTTCTCGGCGAAACAGATGTGTAGCGAGCAGTATAAAAATATTTATTTATACTTCAAATCAATAATTTAGCTACAACTAACAATATCAAGTAAAAATATACTGATTTTTACTAAGAAAGAGCTAAATAATTGAAAAAAAATGTTATTTTTGTATATTATTTTAAGCAAAATGCAACACACATTAAAAGGAATGCTATGAATATTTTAGTTTTGAACTGCGGAAG
The DNA here is from genome assembly GCA_022708005.1 of Bacteroidota bacterium. Classification (GTDB taxonomy): domain Bacteria; phylum Bacteroidota; class Ignavibacteria; order Kapaibacteriales; family UBA2268; genus JAKIZN01. Next base: position 1,894 of record JAKIZN010000190.1, read on the forward strand.
TTCTTCGTTGAAATTCCAAATCATCGACACTGATTTAGAAAAAATTGAAAAAGGAACCGATAGGGAGTTAGCAAAAGGGCTAATTGAAAGAATCGGAAGTGAAGCCTTGATAACTTATAAAGTAGAAGGCAAGCCACCGTTAAAATTAACATCTCCATTGCGCGACCACAAAGCAGCACTTAATCATATTATAAAATGGCTGACCTCTGGAGAAGCTCAAATACCCGGAATCGAAACTTTAGAAGATATTCACGCAATTGGTCATAGAACAGTTCACGGCGGCGAAGAGTTCAAACGCTCTGTTAGAATCGATAACGAAGTAATCGCCAAAATGGAAGATAACATCGAGTTAGCTCCATTGCACAACCCAGCTAACTTGAAAGGTATATACGCTGCCCGCGAAGTGTTTGGTCCAAGCGTGCCGCAGGTTGGCGTATTCGATACGGCTTTCCATTCGACTATGCCAGAAACTGCATATTTATATCCTATTCCATATCAATACTATCGCCGCTATAAAATCAGAAAGTATGGCTTCCACGGCACTTCGCACCGTTATATAGGCTATCGCTATAGAATGCTCACGGGCAAATCGCGAGAAGAAACAAATATTATCACACTTCACTTGGGCAATGGCGCTTCGGCTTGCGCCATTAAAAATGGTAAATCGATTGATACTTCAATGGGCTTTACTCCGCTCGAAGGTTTGATGATGGGAACACGCTGCGGCGACATTGATGCTACTATTATCGACTTTTTGGCTCATAAAGAAGGCGCTTCGCTCGACGAAATATTCAATATGCTCAATAAACGCTCGGGATTGCTTGGCATATCTGGCTTAACAAATGATATGCGAGATTTAGAAGTAGAAATCGACGAACATAAAGATAGACGCGCTCAGCTTGCTATCGATATGTTCTGTGGCAAAATCACTAAATATATTGGTGCTTATATGGCTGCTATGAACGGCGCAGACGCTATTTGTTTCTCGGCTGGTATAGGCGAAAACGCACCTGAGATACGCGCTAAAGTTTGCGAAACTTTGGGCTTCCTTGGCATTCAAATTGACAAAAAAGCTAACAATAAAATGATTCGCGGCAAAGAAGGGCTTATTTCGACCCCAGATAGCAAAATACAAGTATTTGTTATTCCTACAAATGAAGAGCTTGTGCTTGCTCGCGATACTTGCAGAGTTGTGCAAAACGTCCCAATGCCTTAATGTCAATTTCAAAAAGGGGCTGCTGCGTGCTATGATTAGCGATTTAGCTTATTTGACGGCTAAATAGCAAAAGAAACTATATTAATGAAATGGCTGTCTCGTTAGCCCCTTTATGAGACAGCTCATTTTTATTATTTCGCAATCAATTGAATTTTTGTAATATATTAAGGTAATACTATGGCACAAATTCCATTTATAACAGAAACCCGCAATAAAGCAAAGGCTGTCAATGCAATAGTTGCTTTTCCAGATGCGGAAGATATTCGTTCTATTGAAGCATCGAGATTTTTAGTTAATGAGAAAATTGCACGCCCAGTGCTCGTTGGCAATGAAGAAAATATTGTTAAATTAGCGGCTAATAGCGGTATTTCACTTGAAAATATTACCGTTGTAGATCCACGAAAAAGCGAGCTGAAAGCAGAATTTGCTAATTTACTATACGAAAGACGCAAAGCAAAAGGTATGACCGAAGAGCAGGCATCCGAGACAATTCTCGATCCTCTTTATTTTGCTGGATTTATGCTTGAAACAGGGCGAGTGCAAGTTGCGGTAGCTGGCAATATGTCTTCCACTGGAGCGGTTCTCAGAGCGTCTATATATTCCGTTGGGGTTGCTCCCGGCATATCGATTATAAGCAGTTTCTTTGTAATGGCTTTCCAAGATAAAATGCTTTGCTTTGGCGATTGTGCGGTCAATCCAGATCCAACAGCCGAGCAGTTAGCTGATATTGCTATCAGCTCCGCGAGAAATTATCAAGCTATCACAGGCGAAGAGCCGAGAGTTGCACTACTTTCATTCTCGACAAAGGGCAGTGCCGAACATGCCCTTGTCGACAAAGTACGTGAAGCGGCAAAAATAATGAAAGATAAAGCGCCAGACATACAATCTGACGGCGAATTGCAGCTCGACGCGGCGATAGTGCCAGCCATCGGTGCTAAAAAGAGCCCCGGCTCAAAAGTGGCAGGCAACGCGAATGTCTTAATTTTCCCTGATTTGAACGCTGGGAACATAGGATACAAA
>JAKIZN010000191.1 GCA_022708005.1 Bacteroidota bacterium
GCGTATAAATTTCGCAAAGGCTGCCAATATTGGTATTCGCAATTCTGACGGCGATTATATTATTTTGCTCGATGAAATTACCGAAGTCCGAAAGAATTGGATTGAAAACCTTGTCGATACTTACGAAAGTAATCAGCAAATAGGATTGGTCAGCTCCGTGATTTTAGATAGCAGTGGTTGCTCCATACATTCGAGCGGAGTTGGCATAGAATTTAAAGATGGTATGTTGCATTTTTCCAATTTGGATAATTCCGTAAAACTTGATAAATACAAGCCAAGTAGCAATATATCAACCGTGCAAGCTGTGTCGCAAAGCTGTATTATGCTCAGCAGGGAGTTACTTCCTGAAATTGGTATTTTCGATGAAACATATTCGAGCTTTTTGGCTTGCGTCGATATTTCGCTAAGAGCCAGCGAAATTGAGAAACAATCAGTATGCAGAAACGATAGCTTTGTGCTGAAAGGTGCAGCATCAAGCGTTACGCAACCAAGCGAAAGCGAGATAGAGCTATTTTTGAAGCATCATCTAAAAAAATTCTCAGCGGAAGAAGGCAATCTTTTGCTCACTGCACAAAAGCAAAAAATAGCTGACGCACTGCGAAATTACAAAGAATCGGGCAATAAAGAGCGATACGAGCAAATAGTAAAAGTACTTCTCGCGTCGGATTATGATAAATATTCCGAAGACTTTTTCTTTGAGCGTGATGTGCCCGAAGATTTATTGAAATTGGCGGAGCTTATCATTGACGGTGAAACAGATAACTCTTTCGATTTCAGTGATATTTTCGGACTTGACGAGCCAGCCGAAAATGAGATTGAAGCAGAAGAAATCCCGCAAGAAACCGAGGTAGAAAGCAAAAAATCGCTTAAGATTTTGCTCACAATGTATGGCTGGAATGAATCTGGCGGCGGAACGACTTTCCCAAAGTCAGTTGCAAAAAGACTCGCGAGAAACGGCAACGAAGTGGCTGTGTTTTATGCTACGGCAGAGCATCCATCGATAAAAGAGCCTTATTATATGGAATACAAAGTTGAAGATGGAGTGCATTTATACGGTATATATAATCGCCCAACTGTATTTTTAGACGCAAATAATCCCGATAGAGAAGTCAGAGATGAAGATATAGTCAAGTTATTCACAGATGTTCTCGAAAAGTTTAATCCCGATATTGTCCATTTTAATAATTTTCTTGGGCTATCTTTTGCAATCGCCGGTGTGGCGAAGGAAAGGGGCTATCCGACTGTATTTACTCCACATAATTATCATTTTATAGACCCAACGTTATATCTATATAATTCCGATTTATCACTTTGGAAAAACACCGACTTCTTTGAAAATTCGGAACTTGCTTATAAAAATCCATATCTTACAAATGCCTATCAGCGCAGAATTGAGGCGGCGCAAGCGACGCTCAATCGCGATATAGATTTAACGCTTGCAGTCTCAAGCAGAGTGAAAGAATTGCTCGTGCAATTTGGAGCTAACCCTAATAAAATCACAGTGGTGCATCAAGTGCATGCGTCGGTTGAGAATTTGATGGGCAGCATCGCTGAGAAACAACCGCCATCGCTTCCGCTTAGGTTTGGATATATCGGAGCGGTAATGCCTCACAAGGGGGCGCATATACTTGTCCAAGCGGCGCAGTTAATACCTTCTGACAAAGCAGAGTTCTATATTTACGGCTTTGGCATAGAAAATTATATGAATTTGCTTAAAGCATTGGACAAGAACAAGGTAGTTAAGCTGATGGGAGAATACAAGCCCGAATCACTCGGCGAAATTTCTAATAATCTTGATGTGATGATACTTCCAAGCGTTTGGGAAGATTGCGCTCCGTTAGTGATAGTAGAAAGTTTAGCTATGAAGCTACCCGTTATCGCATCTCGTATAGGAGGCTATCCAGATTTTATAAAAGATGGAATCAACGGAAAGCTATATTCGCATGGCTCGCCTTCTGAATTAGCTGGGATAATCAACCATTTAATTAATAATCCTTCGATTGTGTCCGAATGGCGAAGCAATTGCATAGTAAGCCACACGTTTGATGACTATATCAGCCATATTTCAAGCATTTATAGGTTGTTAATAAGCAAGCACAGCTACGGGATTGATGATATTAAACTGATATTTTAAAAATGAAGAACGAATTAGCCCTAAAAATTAGAAATGTAATTATACTTTTCGGCAGCACTTTATCTGTGATGGCTGGCGCAGTAGTAACGCCATCATTGCCCGGCATCACCGACTACTTCAGCGGCGTCGGCAATATTGAATTTTTGACTAAATTAATACTTTCCGTGCCGCCTTTATTTATAGCAATTTTTTCGCCAATTGCGGGCTATTTATTTGAAAAATATGGTCGCAAAAATGTATTGGTATTTTCATCACTCCTATATGGCATTTCTGGCACAACTGGATTTTACGCCAATAATATTTATTTAATCTTGATAGGACGAGCTTTGATGGGAGTTTCCATTGCTGGCTTAATGACTGGATTTATTGTAGTAGTTGGCGATTTATTCAAAGGCGATAAGGTTAGTAAATTCATTGGTATACAGGGCGCTATTATGAGTCTCGGCGGCGTTGTTTATTTAGTGCTGGGCGGAGCGTTGGCAGATATTAGTTGGAACATTCCTTTTTTAGTTTATGGTATAGCAGTCGTTGTCGCTATTGGCTTATATTTCTTTTTAGATGAAACAAATAGCTACTCGAAGGACAAGGCTCTATCAAAGATAAAGTTCAGCCCGAAGGTTCTGCTGATTAATGTAAGTGCAATTTTTGTAATGATTTGCTATTTAATCACTCCAACGCAGTTGCCCTTTCTGATTAAATCGAACTTTCCGAATAGCTCTGCATCTATGCTTGGGATATTGCTAGCGCTGTGGATTTTCCTATCTTCTGTTGCATCAATGTACTATGCTAAAATCAGGCTTGCAATGAGCTTCAGATATATTTATATGCTCGGATTTGTTATTTGGGCAGTCGGATTTATTCTAACTTACTTCGCAACAAGTATACCAATACTTGCCTTGTCGCTGGCTATCTCGGGTGCGGGCAATGGGTTAGTAGTTCCTAATTTAAAGGCTCATATTTTAAATATATCGGACATTACGGACAGAGGACGGCAAAGTGGCTTTTTAACAATGTCATTATACATTGGGCAATTCCTATCGCCGATATTAGTGCAGCCACTGCTTGGGTTTACAGATATTTCTGCTGTGTTTGCAATTTTCGGTATTTTGCTCGCAGTTGCCCCGTTGCTATATTTACCTAAAAAATAATAAAAAAATAATAAAAATAATTTGCAAATTGAACTTATGTTCATTATTTTTGCAATTGGGAGTAAAGTAATGCCAAGAAATAAGTATAAACGAATAATTGGAGCATTGCCCGAAATAGATGGCTTTTTGCCGATGGGCGTAGATGCAGGGCGAGCTGAAAAAATTGAACTTCACGTAGAAGAATATGAAGTTATTCGGCTATTAGATTATCTTGGCTATACTCAAGATGAAGCATCTAAAGAGATGTTGGTATCGCGACCGACGGTAACCCGAATTTACGAGCAGGCAAGAAAGAAAGTGGCAAAGGCATTGATTGAAGGCAGAGAGCTAACAATTATTGGTGGCGATTATCAATTTGGTTCGGCAATAAAATGTCCAAGATGCAATTTGAGTGTAAATGAGAACTGCAAATGTTGCGAAAAATCAAGAACTTATACTAATAAGTTTAGAGTATGCAGATTTTGTCAAAATAAAGTGAGTTAATACAATGGGAGAACAACCATTTTATATAAAGCAAACTGATAAAAGCTTTGAAGAAGCAGTAGAATCAGTTTTCAAAAGCGCAAAAGACTTTGGGTTTAATGTAACCGCAGAGCATAAATTGCATGAAACTTACGCAAAAAATAATTTAGAATGGGGAAAAAAGTACGAGATATTATCCATTTGCAATCCACAAAAATCACATTTCGCACTGTCGCTCGATTTAAAATTAGGTTGCTTTATGCCGAAGAATATTATCGTATTTGAAGATGATAACGGGCAAGTAAACATTATGTTTATGAAGGGCGACCCGCAAAAAATGGATATGCTTTTCCCCGGAACAAATATTGGGAAACATTCTG
>JAKIZN010000192.1 GCA_022708005.1 Bacteroidota bacterium
GCACGCGATTGATGAAATCTTCTAACATCGCTCTGCCCAGACCTCGCCCTCTAAATTGCGATGCCAATACTACTCCGTCGAGAACGCAAGTATGGTCATCTTTAATTTGATAAGTAATGCCGCCCACTATTCTGTCGTTAGAATCGAATAATATTAAAAATTGATCTTGCTCAGAGATAGTTTTTGAAAATTTTTCTTTGTAGAAAAGTCTATAAAGCAAGCCAATTTCGGCTGGTTCGGCTGGCTCTCTGAATATGTAAATATCGCCAAAGTTATCTTTGAACGTGGTTCTAATAATCAAAATATTTTCTTGATTTTCATTGAATTTTTGAAGGTCGTAGTGCTGAGTTTTCTTGTATCCGGGGAAAACCATTTTGCTGAAGAATTCCCTATCGGTGGCATCGCCAAGCACGCCCTGCAATTCGGATAGCTCAATTAATTGCGTGGCTGGCACGGATTTGTCCTTATTCATCGCCTTGAGCAAATTGTCGAACGCCGCGAGTATATGCTCTTCCTTATCAGCAAAATAAGTATAGCGGTACAAGTGGTAGCGAGCTATTTCTGAATAACGTCCAAGCCTATAAAGGTTGAACAGCTCGGTAATTGATTGCTCTTTCGCAGCGGGGATAGCGTTTGGATTGATGTTTTGCCATTCGTGATATTTGTCTATGGCGTTTATAAGCGGAAGCGGTTGATAATAATCAACTTTAATGCTTTCGATATATGCTTTAAGCAAGTCTATAAGCTGGGCGCCTTCATATTCTATCGGATTACTTTCGAGTTCTATCAGCAGTTTATCGAAAAATGCAGTAGCGCCGCTTTCTCCAATTGCTTCCATCGCCGCGTCAAACACCCAATTGATGTTGATATAGTCTTTAATCCAAGCATAATGATGTATCGCCTTGCGATAGAAATTACAGATGATTGGCTCAATAAGCGATATGCAGCCTTCGAACTTTCGCCAGCCCGCCAGCGACAAGATAGTAGCGCCGTCGCGAAAATTAATGTCGGACACTACAACGTTTGATGGATTGATTGCTCCCGGCAGTATGTTGTATTCGCTATTTTCCCAAGCCCTGAAAAATGCAGCTATGCCTTCGGTGAAAATTCTTTTGATAACGCTGAGCTTAGGCAGCGATTGCCCAAGCATCTTGTTTGAAGAAATTTGCCTTAGCCTTTCCCATACGGTCATATCGCCGATGAACTCCATAGTTCGAGCTTGAAGCTCTGGACGGGCGCAGCCAAGGCTCGGCAATACGTTAGGACCTTCGGGATAGCCCGCAACAGCTATAAGCCAAAGTATAGTATCGATATTTTGCGAATCCGAAAGATTATCGTTCAGCACGAGCCGTAAATCGTAGTGTTTGCCTTGCTTTGTGTTGATGCTAAGTCTGAATACATGGCTGCTGCTAATGCTGCTTACTTTGGATACCCAAATACCGTTATCTTTAATATCTTCCATATTAAAGCCATATTCATCAAAAGCTAACACAATGGATTGCTTCAAAAAAGTTGTGCCAATGATAACTTTCTTGATATTTTCCACTTCGCGGCAAGAGAGCGTATCTTCAAAAGTGATTTTATGCAGCCAATTTGCTGGAAATACAGCGATAGAATCTTGCTCTAAACTTGCTTCGTACTGCTTGGAGAGTATCCAGAAATACTTTTCTGCAATTTCTGATAGCGCTGTATCTTGCTTATGCAATACCCAATTGGAAAGTTCCACACGCACAGGCGAATAATATTCTGGATGATGCTTAACGAAATCAACAAGCAGCCTAAAAACGCTTTCAATTTGCTTATGCAAGGTTGGCGTTTGTGGCCAGCTTAATTGTTTGCGATAGCTGAGCAGCCGCTTTCTAAGCGCAATTAGCCTTCGCCGTCCAAAATTGCCCTGCGCTATAATTTCAATAGATTTGCTATTTAAGAACGAGAGCCCAGATTCGAGAAATGTTGGGAATAGCTTAGAAGTTTCGCTAATTGATTCATCTTGCAGAATAGTCCTATATGCCAAACACCTGATTTCTTCATTTGGATGGTAAGCCAGCGATTGTATTCTAAATCTGACAGTTTCCGATAAGTTTTCGCCGAATTGCTGATATTTGTTCGCGAGCGATTGCAGAGCCTGCAAAGCCTTATCATCGTCCAAGTAAAGTATATCGCAGGTCAAGCGATTTGCTTCAATTAACTTGTTGTTTTTCAGCCCTTTAATGTTTGCAAATTGCTCTTCTGAATAGGCTACGTCTTGAGAAAAATCGCGTTGCACATTTGGGCTAACTTTGCTAAAATTATGATCCCAATTAGCTTTGCATGGAGCAAATGAAACAAATTGTGCATTGCCAAGCCATAGCTTTGGCTGCAGCGCAAATGTTCCAAGATCGATTGTATTGCCATCAATATGATAAATAAAGTCGCCAATTTGATATTTGCCTTCGCCTATGCGGCTTATATGCAGATATAGCGAGTTTTCTTTATTAATAATCCCATTTTCGTGCTTGATTATCTCATCTTCAAGTATGGAAATGTCTCGATAAAACCATCGCGGGATTACCACTCTGAAGTCGTCAAATTTTATTTCGGTTGATGCTTTTTCATACATTTTTGCTATTTGTTGCTCGAAATTTCTTTCGATAGTTTTCCTATTGAACGAGCCTTTTGGGGTTAGCTCCTCGTGCTGCAAGTCAAAATCTCGCTCAAGTAGGGTGAAATTTACCACTCGCTCGTAAGGTGCAAGCGAAAGGTTAGCTTCCGAGATAATTTTCTGAAAATATTGGCGTGGGTCATCTTTCAAATAATCTTCTTCAAACAAACTATCATCAAAATCTGGAACAATCAGCAATGTGTTGTAAGCCTTGCCATCGCCCGCAAGGAAAACTCGCTTTATGCCGGGCACTCCTTCAAACTTTATTTCTACGTTTTTCGGCGAAACGGTTTGCCCCTTGCTATTTTTGTAAATATCTTTTACTCTATCTACAATTTCGTAATATCCGCTATCGTTCACTTTGAATACATCGCCAGTCGGCATCCAAAAATCTTGTTCGCTATCTTTTGGAAAATCAATTATATCGCCAAATGTTTTGTTATCAAGATAATGGGCAATGTAATGACCGCTGATGAGCATTTCGCCACTATCGGCAAATTTTGTTTTAACGCCGGGCAATGGCTTTCCAACAGTGCCTTCGATATAGCCTGCTGGCGGAGTCATGGTAATACCGCCAGTTGCTTCCGTCATGCCAAAGCCACTGCATAGCTCGATTTGATGCCTATGGAAAAATTGGAATATTTTTGGATCGAGATAGCCCGCGGCAGAAAGTCCCCAGCGCAAATTGCTTCCGACAACATTTCTAATAGCGTCGCTAATATCTTTGGCAGAAGTGAGATGTTCAATATCTTCCATAATTTTTTCGTAAAGCTGAACCCAACGCACAGGGACACTTATAAAGCCAGTCGGGTTTATTTTGGGGAATAGCGCTAGCAAATTATCGGCTGAAGAATTGCCCACAAATACATAAGTGCCACTCCAAAATATCATTCCCATCATTTCGAGATAGCGCCCAAAAGTATGGAATAATGGCAAAAAGCATAGCAACACTTCATCTTCGCCGACATCGGGCAATGCCGCTGCGCGGGCAAATCGCTTGCTTACTAAATTATAGTTCGAGAACGAAACGCCCTTTGGTCGCCCCGTGCTGCCAGAAGTGAACATCGTTGTGCAAACTTGGTTTATCGATAATTTATTTCGCTTGCTTAAAAGCGTGTCTATTTCTTCTTTGCTCAAAGTCTTTGATAATTTGGGTAAATATTGCTGTTTGGCGATGTCTTGAATAGTCTCATTTATATGAAGGATAACTATATTTTCGCCGAGTGCTTGGCTAATTTCTTCTAATTTCTGTATTCTTTCTATCGAATCTGTAACCGCGATATTAAATTTCATACTAGAAAATATGCCGAGCAATTCTTCCTGTGTGAAATGAACGCTTATGGGCGATACTGGAATATCCCAAGCGATGCATGCTATATCGATAATTGCCGATTCAGGCGAGTTTTCGCATAATATTGCCATTCGTGGAGATGCCTCAGATAACTTATAAATCGCAGCCG
>JAKIZN010000193.1 GCA_022708005.1 Bacteroidota bacterium
AAGAACGCATGCCCGCCGCGGGAAGAGTGGCAAACTGTGCAAGTGTTCAACATATCTGGTTTCTTGAATAAGTGCCCTTTGGCTAATCCGCCGCCGCCTGCGTTTGGACGAACCACGTGGCATTCGCCGCAGCCCGCATGGCAAATTTGGCAATTCTTTTTATAGCCTTGCTGCTGGCTTGCTGGCAAAGTGGCAAAATCATCAGCCGAGTTTTTGCCAGAGCGGATACATACTTTTCTTTTTTGCCCCCATCCTTGATGAATGCTATTTGCCTGCTTGCTCGCAATGTCCGCGTGGCAAGTGCCGCATTTTTCTACAGCTTGCTCAGATGGATGTCTCAAAAAATTACCCGAGTGAGCAAGTGCCTTGTCGGATGTGTTGTCTGTTCCGTTGTGGCAGTCCACGCATTTTTTCTGACCGTGTGCAGATGCTTTATAAGCGGTATAGCCATCGCCGCCCATATAAACCCTATCATAAGGCTCGTAATGAGGAGCTTCGCCTCCGCAGCCACCAACAGGCAGCTCAGCATCTGGAGTATAGACTTCTTTTAGATGCTCATAGTTAGTATGGCATCCTTCGCATGAAGCAACGCTCTGTTTGTTGTTAGACGGGTTGTCCTTATCATCAGAGCAACCAACGAACGCGCCAACAAACGCTATCCCGAATAAAACTGCTAACAAAATACTTTTTTTCATAATCCCACCATTTTTTTATTAAACGAATTATGTATAAATATTCACCATATTTTCAAGTTAATTGAATGATTTTCAACTCTTTGTCGAAACACATCATTTATTAGCCTTGATTAAACACTTAATTGCATTAAATCTAAAGCAATTACAATTCAAAGTTACGTCTTTCTAATTGATTTTCAAAATCATTTTTAGAGATATTGCCCTTTTATTGAAACTTTTTTTCTCGATTTGCGTTTGTTCCAAATAATTCATTAGGAACTCTAACTGACTGCGTATCAGGAAGGAAAGATTAGGTTTTAAGGTGTCCTACACCTTCGAGGTGTAGGACACCGGGGAAAATACAGGCGTTCTCGTCTGTTACCTTATGAGACAGCCACATTTGGAGAACATCGAATAGGCAATGGGAAAGTTTTTACTGAACTATTAGCGTTTATGACATTATGTTTTTTTTTTATCTTTATATTTTCCTAAAAAATTAGTAAATTTAAATTCTATGAATAATATATAAATCAAATACTAGGATTTTGTATGAAAAGGCATCTTTTAAAAATCGCTTCGATTATTGCAATTATAATATTATTTTCCAACACTCACATTTACTCCCAAAGAGATATATCTACGGTTGAAAGAGTGAGGGAATATGTGAAATATTTGGCTTCTGACGAGCTTGAGGGACGTTTTCCCGGCACATTGGGAATGGAAAAAGCTCAGAATTATATAAAAAATCACTTCTCAAAAATAGGATTGCAAACTTTTAATAATTCGTATTTGCAAGAGTTTAGCGTAGCAACTGGCTTGAAGCTTGGCACAGAAAACAAGCTCTCCGCATCTGTTTTGGTTGAACGGGTTGGAGTGCCAGTAGAGCAATGGAAGCCGGGTGTTAGAAATTATGAAGTAACTTCAGATTGGCAGCCAGTGCCTTTTAGCGAGAATGGCACTGTTACAGGGCAGCTTGTATTTGCTGGATATGGTATCACAGCAGAATCCCTTAACTACGACGACTATAAAAATATCGATGTAAAAGGAAAAGTTTGTATGATATTGCTGGGCAGCCCAGAGGGAAGTTCAGAAAAATCAAAATTTTACAATTACCTATCATTAAGGCACAAAGCGACAACTGCCCGAAATAATGGTGCGGTTGGAGTGCTGTTTGTTAATCCGCAGGGCGATTCCGCAGATGTCATTAAACCGCTAAAATTTGAGATGATGTCAAAAAATAGTGGAATTGTCGCGGCACATTTCAAACGCTCGATTGCTTCTAAATTGCTTCCGCGAAATGTTCAAATTAACTATGTAGAAAATGAAATTAACAAGAAGAAAACGCCGAATAGCTTTGATATACCTTATACTACAATTACTTTAACCGTTGATTTGCAAGACGATATGCACGCGACAAATAATGTAATTGGATTTGTCAAAGGGACTAAATATCCAGACGAATACATTGTCGTTGGAGGGCATTATGACCATTTAGGATACGGTCAAATGGGGAACTCTACTTATCGCGGCAGCACGCCGATGATTCATAACGGTGCTGACGATAACGCTTCGGGTACCGCTGGAGTTATGGAGCTTGCCGAGCGATTTGCCAAGCACCCTGCTGAAAGAACTATTGTATTTATGTCGTTTTCGGGTGAAGAAATGGGCTTGTTAGGCTCGAATTATTATGTTGAACACAATTATTTTCCGCATAATAAAACTGCTTTGATGCTCAATTTTGATATGATAGGCAGAATGAAAGAAAATAAAGTGCAAATATTCGGGCTTGGCTCGGCTGCCCGCTTCGATAATGATATTGATTCGCTCGCAAATATTGACTCAATAATAGTGGTTAAATTGCAAGATGGATTTGGTCCTAGCGACCACTCGTCATTTTATAAAAATAATGTGCCAGTGATGCACTTTTTCACTGGAACTCACGGGGATTACCACAGCCCCAGCGACGATTGGGATAAAATCGATTATGTAGGGCTTGCCCGAATTGCAGATTTCGCCGAAGATGTGGTGCGCCATTATGCTTCATTGAGCGAAAGACCAAGCTTTATTAAAGTTGTGGATACAAGCAGCCAAGTAAGAGCGACCACTGGCGGTCACGGGGCATGGTTCGGCATTGTTCCAAATTTTGAAGAATCGCCTTTGGGATGCAAAATATCTGGAACAAGTCCCGGAAGTCCTGCCGCAGCCGCTGGATTGCAAGAAAATGATATAATCACGCACATTGACGGCAAAGCTGTGAAAAATCTTTATGATTTTATGTATATCGTGGGCGAACATAAGCCCGGCGATAAGTTGAAAGTGAAAGTTTTGCGAAATGAAAAAGAGAAAGAATTTGAGGTAACCCTATCAAGGAGAAATTAGAATAAATGAGCCTTTCAATTGTATATATGGGCACTCCCAAGTTTGCTATTCCAGCATTAGAAGCTTTAAACGAAAAGTATGAAGTTAAAGCAGTAGTTACAGCAACGGATAAGCCACAAGGGAGGGGGCATAAAGTATTGCCGTCTGACGTCAAGCTCAAAGCGTTGGAGCTTGGGATACCCGTGTTGCAGCCAGAAAAACTCAAAGACGAAGAATTTATCGCTGAAATAAAGAAAATAAATCCAGATATAATTGTCGTCGTAGCGTTTAGAGTTTTGCCGAAGGAAGTATATTCCCTTGCAAAATTGGCTTCTTTTAACATACACGGCAGTTTGCTGCCGCAATACCGCGGTGCGGCGCCTATTAATTGGGCTATTATAAATGGCGATAAATTCACTGGACTTACTTCATTCTTATTGCAAGATAAAGTGGATACGGGCGATGTTTTGCTGCAATCTATCGCCCCAATTCCAGATGGGGCAACAGCAGGCGATTTGCATGATTTGCTCGCTCCGCTTTCGGCAAAACTTGCGGTGGATACCTGCGAGCTTATAGCGTCTGGCTCTTATAGACCTATTCCGCAAAGCGATAGCGAAGCAAGTTTGGCGCCTAAAATTTTCCAGCAAACCGCACAAATAGATTTTTCTATGAACGCCGAGCAAGTTAGAAATTTCATACATGGATTTTCGCCTGCTCCAGGCGCTTGGACAATTTGGAATGGCAAGCTGCTCAAGATATTGCGGGCAAGTTTTCAATATTGCCAATGCGACCTTCCAGAAAGTATTAAAAAACTCGATAAACCAACGCAATATTATGTCGGGAAAGATAAATTTGCAGTTAGATGTACTTACGGCATTATATTCATCGAAGAGCTTCAGGTCGAAGGGAAAAAGCCGATGAAAGCAATTGACTTTTTGAGAGGCTATAAAGGCGAGCCTTATGGAGAATTTGAAAGAAAGGAATTGATTAATAAATAATTGCATA
>JAKIZN010000194.1 GCA_022708005.1 Bacteroidota bacterium
ACAGTGGTTATTGCATAAGCGGTTTGGCGATTTATCTTGCGGGCAGCGGCTTTAGCTGCTGCTCGCTTTGAAAAAGTGCCCGGAACAGGACTTGAACCTGCACGAGATTACTCTCACTACACCCTGAATGTAGCGCGTCTGCCAATTTCGCCATCCGGGCAGAGCTATTTGAATTAAAAAAAGCTGTAAATCTTAAATTCCATATTTAAACTTACAGCTTTTTAGCGGAGAGGGTGGGATTCGAACCCACGGTACCCAGAAGGGTACAACGGTTTTCGAGACCGCCCGATTCAACCACTCTCGCACCTCTCCGTTGGCTGAATTCACTTTTTAAGACTGCAAATTTAACAATATAATTCCAATTGACAAAGAAAAGTTTGAACAAACTTTGCTTTTTAGGCAATTATTGCTTCTTTGCGATTTTTTCTATGATTGTCTTGCAAAAAATTGGCAAATCCGCTGGCTTTCGCGAAGTTATCAAATGCCCATCTACGACAACTTCTTGGTCTATCCAATAAGCGCCAGCATTGACTAAATCATCTTTAATCGAATAAAAGCTTGTCAAATTCCTGTTCTTCACAATTTTCGCAGTAGCAAAAAGCCAAGGACCATGGCAAATGGCTGCCGTAACTTTCCCTTGCTCGTTTATTCGCCGCACAAAGTCAACCACCGCAGGCTCGCGGCGCAAATAATCAGGGGCAAATCCGCCGGGAACAACTACCGCATCAAACTGCTCGGCTTTGACGGCATCTATGCCAATATCAGAGCGAGCTTTCATGCCATTCTTGCCAACAAAAACCCCGTTGACCGCTCCAACCACTGTAACTTCCGCATTAGCTTCCTTAAACCTATAATAAGGATACCAAAATTCTGTTTCTTCAAAATAATCAGCAATTAATATTGCTATTTTTTTACCATCTAACATCATAACAATTGCGACTTATATTTGCATTCACTATTGTAATAACGGTGGAATAAAAATAATATTATTGCTGTTTATTGCAAATAATGCAAAAGAAATTCTGACCTCAACCCTAGCGGAGCTGTCTCAAAAGGTTCCTAATGCATTATTTGGGTTTATTTTAATCCCGAAGGGATTTGATGTTTGTAGAAAATAAGATTGCATAACCTAATGCGACTCCTACGGAGTCGTATAACTTGCCGATTATTCATTACTATAAACATTTGAACCCTTCGGGTTCGTTACAATTTGGCTTTAAGATGGGGACCCATCTTAAAGCTTAACTTTTCCTTACAGATACGCATTCAGTTAGAATTCCTAATGAATTATTTGGGCTAAGAAACTATATCTATTGCATTATCTTTCATTTTAAAATTTCTTTTTACAATAATAAAAAAACATATTCGACTTTTAACTTGTAATAATTATTAAATAGGAATAATTCCAAATTAAAAATATGAATATCGAAGAAATAAAAAATAAACTGTCGCAGCACGGGCTTAAAGCAACCATACAAAGAATACAGGTCTACAGCGCTATGCTCAAAACAAAGTCGCACCCTACCGCCGAAGATATATATAGTATGGTTAAGGCAGAAATACCGTCGATTTCGCTCAGCACGATTTATAATACGCTCGATTCGCTAATCGAGAAAAATCTTGTTTCAACCGTTAAGACAGATTCAGATGTTACGCGATATGACGCTTTTTTGGATTCGCACCATCATATTTATGTCGGCGGCGGAGACGAGATTATAGATTATTATAGCCAAGAGCTCGACGACTTGCTAAATGACTTTTTCAAGAAAAATTCGATACCAAATTTTGAAATAAAAGAGATTAAGCTCCAGCTAAAAGGAGACTATGTAAATAACCAAAAGGAGAATAATTAAATGAATACATCTGATTATTTAGGACTTGATGCCAGCAAAGTTAGCAAACTGATTGATAAGCTAAACAGCCTGCTGGCGAGCTACCACATTTTTTATATGAATCTTCGCGGCTTCCATTGGAACATCAAAGGAGAAAAATTCTTTGAGTTGCATCAGAAGTTCGAAGAATTATACGACGACGTATCCGAAAAAATCGACGAAATTGCGGAAAGAATTTTAACTCTGGGCGGAACACCGCTGCATAGCTTTACCGACTACCTCGCGATTTCAGAGATTAAGGAGCAGACAAATATTTCGCAAGCAAGAGCAACACTCAGCTCTGTGCTTGAAGCATTCAAGCTGCTGCTCGCTCGGCAAAGGGCTATACTCGAATTAGCCAGCGAAGCAAGCGACGAAGGCACTTCCGCTCTAATGAGCGACTACATCAGAGAACAAGAAAAACTTGTATGGATGTATTCATCTATTTTTAACAATTAATTTTTCCACTTTTTAGGAGACGTAAAAATGTCAGAATTCACAGGCATGCCGCTTATCGGCGACCAATTCCCAGATATTGAAGCCCAAACCACAAACGGCAAGCTAAATTTGCCAAAAGATTTGTCGGGAAAATGGTTCATACTTTTCAGCCACCCAGCTGACTTTACCCCAGTTTGCACAACGGAATTTGTTGCTTTTCAAAAGCGATACGAAGAGTTCAAAAAATTGAATACGGAATTAGTAGGGCTTTCAATCGACCAAATTTACTCCCATATTAAATGGATAGAGTGGATAAGGGACAATTTGAACGTGCTTATTGAGTTCCCCGTGATAGCAGATGATGGCGAAATTGCTAAAAAGCTTGGTATGATACACCCAGGTCGCGGCAAGAACACTGTCCGTGCGGTATTTATCGTAGATCCAACAGGGAAGCTGAGAGCGATTTTATATTACCCGCAAGAGTTAGGTAGGAATTTCGATGAACTGTTAAGAATGATTAAAGCTCTTCAAGTGGCAGATGGCGAAAAAGTTGCTATGCCAGCTAACTGGCCCAATAACGAGCTTATTGGAGATAGGGTAATTATTCCACCTGCTTCTGATTATAAAGCGGCTATGTATAAAAAAGACAAGTACGACAATTACGATTGGTGGTTCTGCCACAGACCATTACAATAAGGCGATTATATCTCGCGAAGGGGCTATCTCATGGAGGCAGCCCCCTTCATATTTTCGCTATCTTGATACCCCGAACTTTCCCTTGATGTTCATAGATGGCACGTAATAAAGATACAGCCCATTTGGTAAGTTTGCTATCGGTATACTGAACTCCCCGCCTTCGGTGCCCGCCTCAATATCCATCACCTTATTACCCATATCTTCCGCGGATAGCAGCACTCTAGCAAAGTCGCCAGAAAAGTAGCTGCATATATTCTTGCTCCGATGCTCCGCTTCGTTTACCGATACGCTCGTAGTAACATTCATAAGTTTGTATTCCGAGACAGCAATGCTATCCTTGTGGAATAGTCCTACGCAATAAGTAGTATCGTTCACCTGCGAATAAGAAGTCATGACCATCCTTAAGTTATTTACATATAGATAACGAGTAACCATACCTGCTCCCTCGCTATCAATCAATTCGCAATTTACATTGACCATTTGATCGTAAAGCACCGTGCATTTCCCGCTAGTCATATACATGCTTCCTATCCTAAAATAGATACCTTCTCCGGGTTCGGCAAGTATTATATATTTAAAAAGACTCTTATTTTCCTCAAACTCTGTTCTCGCTTTTATCCTTCTGGCGCCAGTCTTTGAACATTCTAATCTTACAGCGCGAGAAAATATAGTGCTATTTGAGTCGCTGGGCAAGTTGTAAGGAAATTCAATCACCCAATTTTTATTATAACTTCTCCCAATGACCATCTGTCTAAGCGGAACGTCCCAGAAACTATCTTCGTAGCTGATTATTTTTACCATATCCTTGTCAAATGCCGTCAGAATAAACTTCCAATAGCATGAAAAACTCGGCTTCATAGATATAACAGCAATATCACCGTTTTCTGCAACCTTTAAATTGTTTACTTCTAATAAACCGCTTTCGTCTGTGATACTCGCAGAATTAATTATCTCGCTATCTGTGTTGAACCTCACTACTTTCACTTCGTTA
>JAKIZN010000195.1 GCA_022708005.1 Bacteroidota bacterium
CGAGTTAAAGCAATTAGGTCCGCAAAAAACAGGTAAGCCATAGCCCGCTGGCTCGGTGAGTGAATGCACGCCTACCCCAAATGCCCCGCCGACAAATGCCAACGAGCCATTCCCATAAAGCGATAAAAGCTTGCCGATGCTATCGACAATGATATTGCTGCCTTGCGGCAATTTGACTTCTTCGCCATTTTCAATTCTTTTGAGCAGAATCGAAAGCCTGATTGAATCTTCTAAATTGCTTTCTATATGTTTAATAAAATTTTCTTCTGGCTCATGCGGAGCGAATATAGTCGTAATTTTCTGTTCGTTCATCTGATTAAAATCGGCAACAGACTTAGCTATCAAATCAAAGTCCTTGCCCCAGACACTTCCCGCTACCAACACATTTCTATCTTCGAAAATGCTTTGGGGCAATATTTTCTTATCTTTTGCTGCATCTACTTTCTCAATTATTCTATCAAATCTTGTATCCGATGATAAATATATTTTCGGCGAAATTTCTAATGATTGAAATCTATCGTAATGCTCTTGATTGACGGCATAAATCTCATTAAAATGCGAATATATTGTTCGATAAAATGGCTTGATAAGGATATTATCAATAAATTTTGGCACTGTCGCATTGATTAATAGCAGCGGTATGCCTTTGCTTTTGGCATAGCTTATATGGTTTAGCCAAGCATCGTATCGAACAAATATTGCAATATCGGGGTCGATGACGTCCACAAATTTTTGTGCCTTAGATTTTTTATCGATAGGCATATAAAATACAGCGTCGGCGAAAGGATAATTTCGCTGGCTGTTGTAGCCCGATGGCGAGTAAAAAGTGCAAACAATTTTTACGTATGAGTTCTGGCGTTTGATGCGTTCTATAATGGGTTTAGCCTGTTCGAACTCGCCCATAGACGACGCGTGGAACCAAATTTTTTTATGCTTTTCCCAATCTTCGATAAAGAATTTAAAAGTGCGGGCAGCCCCTTTTTCCCTATCGTTTAGCTTAGGTATAAAAATTTTAATTATTTTGATGATTGCATACGCAAGCGAAATCAATATGTTGTATATAGTAATCATAATTTACCATAAATTAACAATATACAAAAATAAACAAATATTACTAAATTCCTATGAATAATATATCGCTAAAATATTACTAAATAGGAAATTACGATGCAGCAAGCACGCAACATATTGAAAAGTCAAAGCTGTATACGATTCTAATTTGCAATGTTTGTCCGCAGATATTAGCTTTGACTTAGTCGCTCCGTTTGGCTTTCGAATTTGAAATACAATATTTTCTTTTATTTCCGACTTACAAGTGTGCTTTGAATGTCTATTAAATAAAGGAGTTAGATTTGAAGTTTGCTATTGAGGAACGGCACGTTTCAATTCGAGGCTATGATATTTTTACCAAACAAATTCTCGCGGGAAGCACTGAGCGACAAAACTGCGTCATGGTCTTTTTGCACGATGGGTTAGGCTCGACAAATAGCTGGGGCAGCTTGCCATTACAGTTGGCGAGCGAGCTGGGCATCAACGCTTTGCTCTATGATAGACGCGGCTATGGGCAATCGTCAGCATTTACATTTTCTGGGAATATTGATTATTTAAAAGATGAAGCGATGTATATTTTGCCCGAACTTCTCGATAAATTCAATGTGCAATTTCCCATATTTATTGGGCATAGCGACGGCGCCACTATAGCACTTATTTTCTCTGGAATTTATTCTCACGTCAAGTCTTTGGTGGTATCTATTGCGGCGCATAGTTTTGTCGAACCTATTACGATTGAAGGAATAAAAGTTTTAATCGATAATTTTAATGATGGCAAATTGCGAGAAAAGCTCTATAAGCAACATCTTGACAAAACTGACCCGCTGTTTGCGTCTTGGACTTCCACTTGGCTCGGAAAAGAGTTTGCTACTTATAATATATTTGACTACTTAAAATCGATAAAATCGCCAATGTTGCTAATGCAAGGCGATAAAGATGAGTTCGGGACAATGTCGCAAATAGACTCGATTTGCGAGCTGTCCGACGCTCCGAAGGATGTATTCATTATAGAGAATTGCAAACATTCGCCGCATATTACGCACCAAGCAGTGGTTTTAGATAAGTGCAAGAATTTTATATTGGATAAGTTAAGATAAATAATGCATTAGGAACTCTGTCTGATTGTATAGCCGCTGTTTTCCAGATGTCCTACACCTC
Source organism: Bacteroidota bacterium (assembly GCA_022708005.1). Taxonomy (GTDB): domain Bacteria; phylum Bacteroidota; class Ignavibacteria; order Kapaibacteriales; family UBA2268; genus JAKIZN01. The sequence continues at coordinate 2,209 of JAKIZN010000195.1, forward strand.
GAAGGTGTAGGACATCTATTTTTACAGTCAGAATCAGGATTCTCAGGATTATATGATTATCAGGATAAGAAGGAGGAAAATTGAATAGTAGTCGAAAATAATCCTGTTAATTCTTTAATCTAGAAAATCCTAATTCAGATAAAATTACAGGGAATGGCAAGCTGCAGCGCTGATAATTTCGCGCTACATCTTAAGCAGGGCAGCCAATTTATTGATTACTTCAAACAGCATTTGCTGAGGTGCTTTAATGACGAATTCAGCATTCCTATTTTTCCAGTCAAGACTTTTTACTTGGTCAGAAATAATAACACCAGTTACGGGAAAATTTGAGGGAAGCATTACCTCGAATGGATAGCCCTTGATTTGACTTGTGATTGGACAAAATAAGGCGAGTCCAGCTTTAGAATTATAAGTTTTCGGCGACACGACAATAGCCGGTCTTCTGCCCTTTTGCTCGTGTCCGCTTTGAGGATCGAAATCAAGCCAGACAATATCTCCACGCTCAGGGCAATAGTCGCATTCTACCATATTTCATTTCCTCGAGCTTCTCCCGTAGAAATTTCTTGATGGCGGTTATTCTCATCTATCAGAGCTACCAAATCATCTAAACTATATTCTTCTGAAGGAATTGGAGTAATTTCAATCTTATTTTTCTTCAAAACAAGTCTAATTTTTGAGCCGTCCTGAATGTTGATTTGATTAGCAATAGCTTGCGGAATTCTGAGTCCAAGGCTATTGCCCCATTTTTTTACGTGCAATTCCATCTTTCGCCAGTATAAACAAAATATATACAAAATTACATATAGCAAACGAAATAACTGAAACAAAATTTTACTATTTGCAAAATATCTTTTCGAGTGGTAGCTGTAAAAGTGCATACAAGCAAGTATTTTCTGAACACGATTATGGGAATTTATCCCAAATAACACATTAGAAACTTTCCCATTTCCTATTAGCTGTTTTCCAGATGGGGTTGTCTCAAAAGGTTTCTGATGCATTATTTGGAATTATTTTAATCCCGAAGGGATTTGATGTTTGTAGAAAATAAGATTGCATAACCCAATGCGACTCCTACGGAGTCGTATAAAGTGCCGATGATTTATTACTACAAACATTTGAACCCTTTGGGTTCGTTACAATTTTGCTTTAAGATGTCCTACACCTTGAAGGGGTAGGACATCTGGAAAACTCGGACTCTCTCACCTGTCAACTTATGAGACAGCTCCTTAAAGCCAAACCTTTCCTTTCTGATACGCATTCAGTTAGAGTTCTTAATACATTGTTTTGGGTTCAGCAATTAGCTTATTTTATCTGCTGAAAGCTGGCTTGATATATCTTTTTATTTTGCTTATTAATAAAGTACATAAAGCCAGATTTCCATACGGTAGCTACTCCATTGCTAAAATCAGACGCAAAGTCATATTCTGGCTGAATTTGGAAGTTGCCGTGCTTGTCGATATAGCCAAATAAATTATCTTTTTGGGCGACAGCTAATCCATCAGAAAAAGAAGAGGCATAAGCAAATTTAGGCGAAATTGCGTAGTTGCCAGATTTATCGATATAGCCAAATAGTCCCGCTGGCTCTTGCACGTATGCCAAGCCTTCTGAAAAGTCGCCTGCGATTGGATATATCGCTTGACCTAACTTCGTGATTTTATTATAATTTCCGTCGGCTTCAACTTTGATATAACCATAGCTATACCCATCGAAATATCGCCCGATGCCTTCGCATATCGTCCAAGCATGCTTGTATTTTGGAGGAATCACGTAATTGCC
>JAKIZN010000196.1 GCA_022708005.1 Bacteroidota bacterium
ATACCCGACTCATCTTTGAACGCAAACTCAACTTGCACTATGGAAATAAATAAATCATCTTTTTGGCTAAATACGAGAGCGTCGTAAGATATTTTATAGAAGACACTTATCGATACGCTATCGCCGGAATGATACGGCTGCGCAAAGCTATCAAATATAAAATTATCGCCAAATTTATAAAACTTTGTTCTATCCTGTGGCATACTATTTTGGGCTGAGGCAGACATAAAGGCAATCAGCACAAAAAATATAGCAGTTGTTGTTATTTTCATAAGTTTACAGATATTGGTTGATAAAATCTTTTAAAATGATAGCGGCTGCGATTTTGTCTTTTTCGCCCTTTTCGCTTCGTTTTTTCTTTTTTTTGCCTATTTCAATCATCGTTTTCCCGGCATCGATAGACGTATAACTTTCATCATGAACAAATACATCGAGCTTCGATAATAATTTCAATTTATTGCAAAAGATTTCAATAGCTTCAATGACGGCTGTCTTTTCGTTGTCGTTTCTATAAGGCACTCCGACAACGCAAGCTTTTATCCTTTCTGCCTTTATAAAGTCCAATAATTTGTCCCAAAAATTAGGATTTTCAAAGTCTAACGTTACTTTTGGCGTAACGGTAATGCCTAATTCATCGGCGACGGCTAATCCCACTCGCTTAAAGCCGAAATCTACTCCCATTATCCTCTTGCCCTTGATGGCTTCTCTGCAAACATCTTTATTTTCAATCATATTTCGGCATCCCAAAAGAAATTATCCATATCAACATGCTCACCGATAAATTTAACACCTTCAGCTTCAAGGGCTTGCCTCATGTAATTAGCATCTGGAAAGCTATGCTTGCCCGTTAGCTCGCCGCTTCTATTAACTACTCTATGAAAAGGCAGACTGTTTGTGCCGGCTGCTGCTCGGCAGGCATTGCCGACAAGCCTTGCAGAAGAACGCAGCCCAATAGCTTTGGCAATGGAGCCATAAGTCGTAACTTTGCCAAATGGAATTTTAGCGACAAGTTCATATACCCTATAATAAAAGCCTTTTTCCATATCAGTACTTCAAAAAGTGCTTCCAACGGCGATGTTGCCAAGCCCATAGTTCTGGCTTTTTGCGGATTTGCTCTTCAAGAGCCGCAACATGCCTTTGGGTTAAAATTTTCACATTTTCAGCCGAATATTCTAAATCCGAGAAGTCAAGTTCGTGAATTTCAGCAGTATAAGTAAAATCTTCATTTCTTTCGGCAAAGGCATATACAATCGGAGTGCGAAACTTCAATGCCAATTCGGCTGGAGCATCGAAGGTAACGGCTGGCATTTTGAAAAAATCTGCTGTGCCATCTTTGCCATATTTCGCAGATTGGTCGACTAACAAAGCAACTGCTTCATTAGAGCGAATAGTCCTGACTAAAGTGCGAGCAGCGCTGTGCATCAATACAATTTTATTGCCGAACTTTGTCCTGCCTTTATTTATATTTTTATTGACAAATTGATTTTTTTGTTTTTTTACCACAACTGTAATTGGTATTTGCGAGCAAACTCCCGCGGCGATAGCAAGATATTCCCAATTGCCGTAATGCCCCGATAGCAATATCACTCCATTGCCTTTGCTGATAGCGTTAGTGATAGCCTCATGATTTTTTAGTTCAATATTTTTTCTTATATCATCGGCTTTAAGAAAGGCGAGCGCAGCGGCTTCTATAAATGTAATACCTAAATTTTCAAAGGATTTTAGCAAAATGCGGCTAAGTTCAAAATCACTTTTTTCTGGGAAAGCAGCCGATAAGTTGCGTTGCGCTATATCTCTTCTTTTTTTGCCAAATAGCTTCATAAGTCTGCCTAAGCATATACCCATTTTACCTCTTGCGGAAATGGGCATAACCGCAGCAGCAAAGCCTAGCACGCTTAAAAGTAAGAAAAGCAACCATTGCGCAATTTTACGTAATATCATCGGTATCTGCGGTCATCTTCATTTAACTTGTACTGGTCTCGATTTTCTTTTGATACTGGTACATATTGCTCGAACCAATTTTCGTTGTATATTTCGCCTGATTTAGTAGAATGAACTTGCTGAAAATTGCCAAATCCGCCGACGTCCACGAAATAAAAATAAACTCCACCTTCAATCTCGGAATAAAACCACGATTCATAAGCTCTATCATTGCCATGCTGATTGAAGGTATTTCTTTGCGAAGGCTCGCCGTATTTCAATAAGACGTGCCCGCGGTCTGTATCCCAGCCATTATCCCTTCTGCCCCACGAGAAAAATTTATTAGCATAGTCAATTCTCCTGCGATGCTCGACTAGCGCTAGATTAATAGCAGAAGTAGTATCGGTATGCCTTTTCTGCCAAAATACAAACAAGAATTTTGCTTTAGCTTTTGTCTCCGTTAGCAAAGCAAATTGCTGCCTTTCTTCTTTTGTGGCTATCATTCTAACTTTGCGAAACTCTAAATCAAGTTGCTCTTCGCTTAACGTGGCAAATTCTGATTTTTCAAAGCTCATATTTTCGGCAAAATTTATATCCAAACTTGGTGGCATGTCATAGTTAATAAAATAAAATTTCTTACTCGAAAACACAGAATCGGTTTGATTGATTGCCTTCGCGGCGACAACTAAATTATATACGCCAGTTGGCAGAGCGCCGAGCGGTATATCGATATATTCGACCATATCGTTATATGCCGATTCTATTTTTTTAGGATAGTAAAAAACTTCTCTTTGGGCGCCGTCGTAAATATGGTAGTGCAAATCAACGCCTTTAGGAGCATAAGAAAGAACATTATATAACTCAAGATATAACTTGAGCGATGGCAATTCTCCAACGACTTCAGCAGAAGGATTGGGATATACATAGAGTCCATTTTTCCAAAATAGCGGGTTTGCCATTTCGCCCGCGTCTTTTTCCGTAGCTATAAGATTGGAGAGCAAAATATCGCTTATTTCCAATCTATCATTGTGTATTTTGCGAATATTAATAGGAAATGATGCCGTTTTTCTGCTTTTTAAATTGTTGCTGTCTGTTATGGTGAGTTCAATTTGGTACTGTCCGGGGTGAAGTTTGAATGCTCTTAAGCCATATAAAATTATATCGCTTTTTGATGGCTTTTCTTCAACGCTCCGTGATATTTGCCACTCGCTGCTTAATTCTGTTTTAATTGCCGAATTGAACTTTATCGAAAAAGTTAAGCCCGCCGAAAACCCTTCGCTTGTGGGAATGTAAGTCAAAGCCGTCTCTGGAAAAGAGTAATACAGCTCCCAGCGAATATTATCGTCATCGAGCTTGAATTGAGATGCAGATAAATCTATAGACAATTCTTTAGCATTGCATAGTGAAAACGCCAATAACACAAATGCAATAGCAAACACATATTTCATATTAGATGCCTTCGTATTAATTTTACAATTTAACAAAAAAAAAGCGATTTTCCAACTGCGATTCGCTACCCTTGCGAAAAATGGAAGCATACACTATTTATATTATTTTTACGTATTTCAATTTTTAAACCACTACTCGAGGTAGCCATAATGGAATTTCCACTTGTTATTGTTGTATTTGCGTTATTTATAATATTTTCTGCACTAAAAATTGTGCGAGAATACGAAAGAGCAGTAATTTTTAGATTGGGCAGATTAGTTGGAGCAAAGGGACCGGGCATCATCATTTTAATTCCGCTTATCGATAAAATGGTGCGAGTCAGCCTGAGAACTATTGCACTTAGCATCGAACCGCAAGATATTATCACTCGCGACAACGTTTCCATCAAGGTAAATGCTGTTCTATACTTCAGAGTAATGTATCCAGATAAGGCGATAGTTGAGGTAGAAAACTACCTTTATGCGACTAATCAAATAGCGCAAACAACGCTTCGGAGCATTTTAGGGCAGAGCGACCTCGATGAGTTGCTTTCTGAAAGGGAAAGTATAAATAAAAAGTTGCAGATAATTATAGACGAGCATACAGAGCCTTGGGG
>JAKIZN010000197.1 GCA_022708005.1 Bacteroidota bacterium
CTCGCACCCTGAACGCCGACGACCCAATTAAATACGTTATTTGCAACGCTGACGAAGGCGACCCAGGCGCATTTATGGATAGGAGTGCTTTAGAGGGCGACCCATTCTCGATTATCGAAGGTATGATTATCGGTGCTTACGCCGTTGGTGCTACAAAAGGCTATTTATATATACGAGCCGAATATCCATTGGCTATCAAGAGAATAGAAAATGCTATTTGGAAATGCCATAAAATGAATTTGTTAGGCAAAAACATATTAGGTTCCGGGTTTGACTTTGACTTAGAAATAAGGCTTGGCGCCGGTGCATTTGTTTGCGGCGAAGAAACCGCGCTTATAGCTTCTATCGAAGGGCTTCGCGGGCACCGTACCCATCATTGAAAGGCTTATGGGGACATCCGACTTGCATTAACAACGTAGAAACTTGGGCAAACGTGCCAGCTATTATGCTCTATGGCGCTGATTGGTTCTCAAGAATTGGAACCAGTAATAGCAAAGGCACTAAAGTTTTCGCACTCGCTGGCAAAGTCAAAAATACTGGATTAGTTGAAGTGCCTATGGGTACATCACTAAGGGAAATTATTTATGATATCGGCGGCGGGTTGATAGACGGCAAGCAGCTTAAAGCAGTGCAAACTGGCGGACCTTCGGGCGGCTGTATCCCATTTGACAAAATTGACATCCCTGTTGATTACGATAACTTGAGAAGCATAGGCTCTATGATGGGTTCAGGCGGTATGATTGTACTTGACGAATCCGACTGTATCGTTTCGACAACAAAATTCTTCCTTGAGTTTACTAAAGATGAGTCTTGCGGAAAGTGTTTACCTTGCCGCGAGGGTACATATCGAATGCTCGAAATTCTCGAAAGAATAACCTCTGGGCATGGCGAAATGGAAGACTTAGATAAGCTCGAAAGGCTTGGTAATGCTATAGTTAAGTCATCACTTTGCGGGCTTGGGATGTCGGCGCCTAATCCAGTTCTCTCTGCATTAAAATATTTCCGCGAAGAATTTGAAATTCATATCAAGGAAAAACGCTGCCCGACCCAAAGATGTACTCAACTTGTTACATTTACGATTATACCAGAAAAATGTACAGGCTGTACTCTTTGTGCCCGTAGATGTCCAGTTTCGTGCATACGCGGCTTCAACAAAAAACCGCATGAAATCATGCAAGAATATTGCATCAAGTGTGGTGAATGCTATAATGTTTGTAAGTTTGATGCAATTGAGAAAATTTAAGGAGGAAGTGTAAATGAAATATATTAATGCAACTATCGATGGTATGCCAGTTTCAGTTTTGGAAGGCACCACTATTATGGAAGCCGCTGATAAAATCGGCGCTCACGTTCCAAGATTGTGCTACCACCCATTTCTATCAACTGAAGGTGCCTGCCGTATTTGCGTCGTTGAAGTCGAAGGAATGAGAAACTATCTTCCAGCGTGTGCTACTGCCATAACCGAAGGTATGAACATCAAGACTAATTCTCCGCAAATCCGCCAAACTCGACGCGATTTAGTTGAATTGCTATTAGACAACCACCCAAAATCTTGCTTAACTTGCGATAGAGATGGTAACTGCGAATTGCAAAACCTTGCTTATAAACTCGGTGTTCGCGAAAGACTTTTTGAAGGCGATCGCAAGCGCCACCCAATCGAAGATTCAAGCGTATCATTGATTCGTGATGCTGAAAAATGTATCTTATGCCGCCGTTGCGTAAGAGTTTGCTCCGAAATTCAAGGCGTGCATAACTTGAGCCAGCTATATCGCGGATTTGATACAGTAGTCGCCCCAGCTTTCGAAGCTCCTATGGACGACTCCGTATGTATTAAATGCGGGCAGTGCATCAACGTTTGCCCAACTGCTGCTTTCATAGAGCAAGACGCTACTGAGCTAGTTTGGGCAGCGCTCGACAACCCAGATTTGCACGTTGTAGTGCAAACTGCTCCAGCTATTCGCGCAGCTATCGGCGAAGGTTGGAACTTGCCTCCCGGCACTCCTTCCACAGGCAAAATGATTACTGCTTTGCGTCGACTCGGATTTGATGGCGTGTTTGATACAGACTTCGCAGCAGATTTGACCATTATGGAAGAATCTCACGAGTTTATCGAAAGAGTGAAAAAAGGCGAAAAATTACCTCTGATAACTTCCTGCTCACCGGGTTGGATTAAATTCTTGGAGCATTTTTATCCAGAATTTATACCAAATGCTTCATCTTGTAAATCGCCTATGCAAATGGAATCGACACTTCTCAAAACATATTATGCCGAAAAAATGGGCATAGATCCAGAGAAGATTTTCGTTGTGGCTGTGATGCCTTGCGTGGCTAAAAAATACGAGGCACGTCGCCCAGAGCATTACTTAAAAGAAAATGTTCCTCATACTGACGCTGTGCTAACCACAAGAGAGCTAATTTGGATGATAAAAGCTTATGGTATTGATTTCCTTAACTTGCCAGATGGCGAATTTGATAATCCACTTGGCTTCTCAACTGGCGCGGGAGTTATATTTGGCTCTACTGGTGGCGTTATGGAAGCAGCGCTTAGGACAGCTTATGAAATGATTACTGGCGAACCTGTGAAAGAGCTTGAATTTACTGACGTTAGAGCAGTAGAAGGGCTTCGGGAAGCTACTATCAAAGTTGGTGACCTTGACGTTAACGTAGCTGTTGCAAATGGCTTGAATAATGCGAAGACAATCCTTGAAAAAGTAAAATCTGGCGAAAAACAGTTCCACTTAATAGAAATTATGGCATGCCCGGGCGGTTGTGTTGCTGGCGGTGGGCAGCCTTTGGTATATGCGGGCGATTATGTATATCCACTCTATCCAGAATTAATTCGCAAGCGTCAGGGTGCTCTATACACTATCGACGAGCGAAAAGAAATTCGTAAATCACACGACAATCCTTATATTAAAGAAATTTACAAAGAATTCTTGGGCAAGCCGGGAAGCGAAAAAGCACATCATTTATTGCACACTCATTATGAAGCAAAATTGCCAAGGGGGATAAAGTAATGGAACAAACCACCTATACATTAGACCAAGATATTCAAGATTTCATCAGTAATTGCATGACTCTTGAGCATCCTGAAAGCTATTTAATTGCAGTCCTGCATAAAGTGCAAGGCAGATATGGCTACTTATCCGAAAAGCACATGGACGAAGTTGCTCATCTATTGCAAGTGCCAACCTCCACAGTTTTCGGAGTTGCTACTTTCTATCACTTCTTCCGCTTGAAGCCAGCGGGCAAATTTAAAATCTCAATTTGCTTGGGTACTGCTTGCTTTGTTAAAGGCGCGGATTTAGTGCTCGACGCATTCAAAACCGAACTTGGTTGCTCGCTTGGCGATACAACTTCCGATGGTATGTTCTCGCTCGAAGGCACTCGCTGCCTTGGCGTTTGCGCACTCGCACCCGTTGTAACAATCAACGAACAGGTATTTGGAAATGTTAAGCCAACTCAAGTAAGCGAAATCTTAAATAAAATGAAAGAAGCGAAGGTAGAAGCTTAAGCGAAAGCCTTCTAAATCTTTCAACGAAGCCGCAAACTAAAAGATGGCTGTCTAAAAATAGGCAGCCATCCTTTTTATTTGGGTTTAATCCCGAAGGGATTTGATGTTGATGAAACAATAAGATTATCCCAAATAATTCATTAGAAACTCTAACTGACTGCGACATTAGACAATGGGGCTGTCTCATAAGGTAATAGGTGAGATCGCCAGTGCTTTCCCAGATGCCCTACACCTTCGAGGTGTAGGACATCTGGAAAACGCAGATGTTCTCGTCTGTTGCATTATAGGGTAGCACTATATCCCTTTCTTATCCTATTAATCATATAATTCCGTAATCGTACTCAGACAAAAATGTCCATATCGCCTATTGCATTTTTTTGCAATAAATCTAGAGCTGTGAATATTTTTTTAAAAAAT
>JAKIZN010000198.1 GCA_022708005.1 Bacteroidota bacterium
CCGCCACACCAGCAAGGCAAGGCTATATTTAAAGTAGCACGTTATTTATGAAGTCTTTGTCGCTGATTTATTTTATTAGTTACCAAAGTTTTCTAATTAAATTCTAAACAACTTTTAGCTTCATACGCTCAATGTATCGACTATAAAGGATAATTCTTTAATAATTCTCTCGCAATTACTATATGCTGAATTTCTGATGTGCCTTCGTAAATTTCAGTAACTTTCGCATCTCGCATCATTCTTTCCACGTGATATTCACGAACGTATCCATAACCGCCATGAATTTGAACGGCTTCGCGAGTAATTTCATTCGCGATAGTAGTTGCAAATAGCTTTGCCTCCGAAGATTCGCGAGAGTGGTCTATTCCGCTATCCCGCATATATGCAGCCTTGAAGACAAGCAATTTGGCAGCATCGATTTTCATTATCATTTGCGCTAGCTTCATTTGTATAGCTTGAAGTTCTGCAATAGGCATACCGAAAGCCTTTCGCTCTTGTGCATATTTCAGAGAAGCCTCCATAGCGCCCTCCGCTATCCCCACAGCTTGCGAAGCTATGCCTATTCTACCGCCACTAAGCCCACGCATTGCAATATAAAAGCCCTGCCCGACTTCGCTAATTAAATTTTCTTCTGGCACTTCGACATTAGTTAGACCAATAGAGCAAGTATCGCTGGAACGCATACCCATTTTGTCCTCTTTTAGTCCCGGTTCAAATCCCGGTGTGCCTTTTTCTATTATGAATGCCGCAATTCCTTTGTGCTTTAATTCTGGATTTGTCTGAGCAAACACTATGTAAATATCAGCATTTTGCCCTGTAGATATCCAATTTTTTGTGCCGTTCAAAATCCATTTATTGCCAACTTTTTGAGCAATTGTCTTTTGGTCGCGTGCGTCAGAGCCAGAATCAGGTTCGCTAAGGCAGTATGCACCAAGTTTTTCGCCACTTGCGAGCGGAGTTAAATATTTTTCTCGCTGAGCGTCATTTCCATATTTTTCTAAAATCCAATTGACAAGAGAGTTTTGCACAGAAACTACTATGCCAACGCTTGCATCAACTTTAGAAATTTCCATCATAGCCAAAGTATAGCTTATTGTATCAAGTCCGCTGCCACCCCACTGAGGCGAAGCTGTCATACCTAAAAATCCAATTTCCCCAAGTTTCTTCAGTATTTCGGCGGGGAAAATCGCGTTAATGTCTCTTTCGATGACAGATGGCGCTATCTCTTCTTTTGCAAATTTGCGTGCAGTCTCTCGCACTTGCTCTTGAATATCGGTAAATTCAAATGAAATCATAATCTTCTCGCTATATTAAATAAAATTAGGTATCATTGCACAATTACGAATAATTAATTGCAAAATTGCATTTTAAAATTTCTATTCGCTACTTTCGTGATAGTGAAAACCAAAAATATTGCTAACAATTCAAAGAAATTTTGTTATTTTTGGGCATATTGTTTAATCATTATTCATTTAACATATTATGAAAAAGAAATATCTAATCGGAATAGCAGTAGCAGCAATATTTATTGCTTTAGCTATTTACTCATTCGATGCGAGCAAAATAGAATATTCGGACTTCGCAACAGCTAAGCAAAATGGAAAAACAGTGCAAATTATTGGCGCTTGGGTAAAAGACCAGCCTTGCAACTATGATACAGACAAAAACATTTTCCGCTTTTACTTGCGGGACGAAAAAGATGGGATGTCGGAAGTAGTTTATCAAGGCTCAAAGCCGAACAACTTCGATATAGCGCCTATGGTGGTCGTCAAAGGCAAATTTGATACTGACCGATTTGTTGCATCGGAAGTATTGACAAAATGCCCAAGCAAGTATGATGCTGAGATGACCAATGCCTCAAACTAAATATTATTAAATTATTATAAACTTAAGCTGCGGTATATTTATGATAGGAAAGTTTGCCGTTTATATTTCTTTGGTTTTATCTATTCTTTCCACGCTTTTTTATTTTATATCAATAAAAAACTCAAAAAGAATTAAGTTAGCTGAATATTTATACTTTGGGCTATGCGGAGTGTTAGTTTTCGCTTCTGCGTATTTGCTCTCTAATATTTTATCATATAATTTTCAATTCACTTACATCTGGGAGTATTCCTCGCGAGAGCTACCCTTGGGGCTATTAATCACCTCGTTTTTCTCTGGGCAGGAAGGTTCATTTTTGCTTTGGGCGCTTATGCTTGGCATTTTGGGCTTAGTTTTGCAGCCTTATGCGAAGAAGCATGGCTATCAAGGCATTGTCATGGGCTTCTATTCGCTAATTATGGTATTCATCGTAACAATGCTAGTAGCAAAGAGTCCATTTACTTATATATGGGAATCGTTCGCAGGCGAAGGAGTAGAAATAGGCTTTATGCCACCAAATGGACGCGGATTGAATCCAATTTTGCAGAACTATTGGAATGCCATACATCCACCAATTTTATTTATTGGATATGCGGCGATGACCGTGCCGTTTGTGTTTGCAGTGGCTGGACTTATACGCAAAGATTTCAAAAGCTGGATAGATATTTCAATTCCTTGGACTTTAGCCGCAACTGGAGTGCTTGGGCTTGGCATTATGCTCGGCGGATTCTGGGCTTACGAAACACTCGGCTGGGGTGGATTCTGGGGCTGGGACCCCGTTGAAAATGCGTCGCTACTGCCGTGGTTAGTAGCGGTAGCACTCGTCCATACTATGCTAGTACAAAAAAGAACTGGCGGGCTGGTTAGAACAAATTTTGTGCTTGCCGTGCTATCGTTTTTATTAGTAATATATGCCACTTTTCTTACTCGCAGCGGAGTGCTCGGCGATATTTCTGTTCACTCCTTTGGCGAACCCGGTAAGTTTGTCTACACTCTGTTAATTGGCTTTATGGCTACTTTCTTTGTTATCGGAGTGGCTACTCTTATAATCAGAATGAAGGCGATTTCGCAAATTGCAGCAAAGTTAGACTTCAAAATGTCTTCTCGCGAGTTTTTCTTATCTATAGGCTCAATTGTCATTTTGGCAATTTCTGTAATAGTCTTTTTGGGCACTAACTGGCCCATATTCTCTGAACTTTTCTCTTCTCAAAAATCAAGCGTCGATATATCTTTCTACGATAAGTGGAATATGCCGTTTGCCATCCTTATTCTTTTGCTCAATGCCTTGTCGCTATATTTGCATTGGAATAGGACGGACATCAAGTCTCAAATCAACAAAATTGCTATTTCATTTTCGCTAGCGGTCGCAATGGCTCTTGTCGCTTTCCTTAACGGCGTAAATATTGTGGGCTATTTGCTATTGGCTTTTGCTTCGTTTTATACGATTTTTGTGAATGCAGAATTTATTATTCGCACTTGGAAAACTTACAAACGAGGCTTTGGTGCTTATATTTCGCATATCGGAGTTGGATTCTTATTGCTCGGTGCTTTGCTGTCGGGAGCTTATTCTTCTTCTGAACATTTATCGATGGAGTTAGGAACTACCAAAGAAGCGCTTGGCTATAAAATTACTTTTAAGGAAGTAAATCAAATTGAAAAGCATTTCAAAGATAGAGAAAAATACGAATACGTTATAACCGCAGAAAAAGATGGGAAAATCGCAACTCTAAAACCTGTTTTTTATTGGAGCGACTTTAACGATAGGCATGAGCCATTTCTCGAACCCGGCATACACGAACAGTTTATGTCTGACTTATATGTTTCGCCCAAAGCGAGCCAATCTGGATTGAACTATCCGACTGTGCTATTGGTCAAAGAAGAATCGACCAAAGTGCCAATAGATACAAGCATTACTATGACTATGCTCGGCTTTGATATGCAGCATGGGATGTCGCTCAGCGAAGACCGCAAAGTAAAGTTAGGAGTAGCAGTAGAATTTACTTTGCCCAATAAAGAAAAGCGCGTGGATACGCT
>JAKIZN010000199.1 GCA_022708005.1 Bacteroidota bacterium
TATCGACGAATATTTCATTTTTATCTGCCCCGCCTGCATAGAGTGGCTTATCATCAGCTTCTACCTGCTTTGGCTTTTCCGATTTTCGTGGCTTTTTGTTCAAGTCTTCTTGCAGTGATTTTTGCAGTTCGGCAAGCTCGTTGCTATCGATAGGCTCATCAGCCTTCAATGCCTCAACATTATCGTCGGCGTCAATTTGTCCTGCTCCATATAGCGCTTCGTCATCATCTTTGCTTTCGCTGTATTCTTCTGGTTCATCTTCAATTTCAACGTCGCTGCCAAATAGATAATCACCATCGGCACTATCTTCGCTTTCGCTGTATTCTTCTGGTTCATCTTCAATTTCAGTGCCGCTGCCAAATAGATAATCACCATCGGCATCAGACTTATCATCGCTTGGTGGGATTATGTCATCTAATTCGACTTCGTCTAAATCGTCTATTGAGCTGTCTGGTTCGTCTTCAACTTGTTCTTGTGGAGGCTTTTCATCGAATATATCCCAAACGCTTCCTTCTTCGGGAACGTCATAAATGGTGTCATCATCATTTTCTTGCTCTTGTGGGGCTTCTTTGCGTATATCGTCGTCGGTAAAATCTGGTATTTCAATAGGATAATGCTGTTGAGATTCCAATAGAAAAATATCGTCATCAGGCTCGCCCGGTATAAAGCCGCCCGCTTTTTCTTCCGCCTTTAATATTTCCTGAAAAATTTCCTTCATTAAAATTGCCAAGTTAATCCGATTTTTGCGAAAAGCCCTCTTTCCTTGTAATTATCCCAAATATAAACATTTGAACTTAATAAATTGTCAAAATTTACAAATAGGATAAAGTCCTTGTTAAAACGATAATCGGCTGAAAAGCCTAAATCTGAATAGCCGTCGATTTTTTTGTTGTTTTCGACCGATACATCGCGGCTGCCTATATATGCAAATCTTACTTCCGCACCAAGCAACTCAAACATAGTTTTTCTATATGCAAAACTTGTCTTCATCAAAGGGTAATACGGAATATTCCCAGAATAATTGTTTAAGGCGCCCACTGCGTACGTCATATCTGCAGAAAATTGGTCTTTGCTTGTAATATCCCAAATAATTTCGGGAGAAAACTCAAGCAATGTGCCTTGATCATATCGAGCTTGGAATGTGGCATGCTCATATTGGTCGAAAAAGCATAGCCTATTCGCCACTCGCCACCGCACTTTTCCTGCAACGGATACATTTTCAGTTGGGTGATATACAATTGCACCTTTGATTAGTGCTATATTATACATAAAATCTACATTATTAGAAAAGTTCAAATATGGATTTTTTTCAAATAGCGAACTATATGAATTATTCTCTAATCCACTATTAAAAGAGCCTTTGAGAGTGAGCATTCTATTGAGCTTGTATTCCAAATCAGCTTGAAGAAGCAGACCGCCGCGAGTAACATTCTTGGAAGTTACAGCCGATTGAAATCCAAGAGTCCCTTTGATTGTAAAATCTTGAGTAAAATATGAAGCAGAACCTGCCACTTGCAAAAAGTTAGTTGGGTTAGTCCTGACCGAATGAAAATCTAAAAGCACTTCGCCCGAAACAAGGTAGTTGTTCCATAAACTTCTTACGTTTAAAAAGCCCTGATAGCCATTATCAAAAGCCTTGCGAGAAGGCTGATAGGCTGCAGCTTTTTTGTCGGCACTCAACTGAAGCGAGCTAATTCTGAAACCAGTATTGAACACAACATTTTCATAAGAGCCTTCTGTTTCAAGATTCACTCCGAAGTTCAATGCTGCTCTATCGTAATAGCTTGATTCTGCAAGCGATAGCGGTTCAGCGTATAAATTATAGCTCTGTGATTTTAAAAATACAGAAGTGCGGGTTCTGCTGCCGCCAAATATCCAAAATTTATCAGGCGCTATATAATCGGAATAGCCTTTTAAATAAAATTTCATAAAGTCTGAGCGTTTCACATCGCCGCTGCTTGCCTCTATTCCGCCGTTTGCGTATAATTCATAGCCTTTAACTTTTTGCCCTATCCCGAAGTCTAATTGCGGAGTGGCATAAAGCCCTAAACTTCCTTTTGCATAGCCTTTTGGAAAAATTCTTGATATGCTTCGGCTTGGCAATGGATCCGGAGCTATTAGAACGGCAGTATGCTTTTCAAGCGAATTTAGCGAGTCTAGTTCGATAGAGCTTAAGGATTGCGTCTTAGTGGGCATTTGCTTGATTCCAGAGCGAACATTAAGTTGCTCGACACCTTCGATTATAAAGTTTGGCAGCTCGACTGGCTTGGAAGTCTCCTGAGTTGCAGGCTGCTGAGCAAATAGATGCAAGCTACTTGCAAGCAAAGCACTTGCAAATATTAACCCTATTATACAACTTTTCTTTTTCATTTTCTATTTACTTGAATAATTACTTTAATCTTTTTAATCTTGACTTCGCAGTTTTGCCGAAGTCGTCATTTGGGCGAAGCCCTTCGAGCGTCGTATACATTTCTGTTGCTAATTCGGTATTCCCAAGCTTTTCGTAGCACTCACCCAAGTTAAGCAGCGCTAACGAAAACCAATCTTCATAGCCCGCGAATTGCTCTTTGACAACTAAAAACTCTTTAATTGCTCGTTCGCAGTCGTTGCTCCTAAGCCATAATTCGCCAAGTCTATACTGTGCTTCCGAAGCTAAAACTGGATTTTCTTCAACTTTCGCTAAAATCGCGAAATGAACTCTTGCCGAATCATACATATCCTTAGAACGATAGAACATAGCCACTCTATATCTGCTGTGGTCGCCATAATCCATTGTCGGAAATTCGTCGGCAACTCGCTTTAATATGTTTATGGCGCCGAGCGTATCGAGCAAAGATAGTTTAATCAATGCTCGTTCAAATCCAGCTTGTGCTGCTGCTTCATGCGTCTTATAATTTTTTTCGAGTTGAGCGAAAATCGTATCAGCTTGCAAAGGTCGGCTTTGCTGCTTTTCTAATAAGCCATATTCTAACAAAGCGAGTGGGGCGTAATCGCTATTTGGAAACTGCTTGGCTACTTTTTTAAATGATTCTGCTGCTTTTTGCGGTTCATTCAAATTTATAAAACTTTTTCCTATTAAAAATAATGCTTCTGCATTTTTTTCGCTATCGGGATATTTTTTAGCAAAATTTTCATACTCCGCAACGGCGTCAGAATATTTTCTGCCAGAATAAAACATTTCTATTTTCTTATACTCAAAATCTTCTACATAAGGAGATGTAGGATTTGAAGAAATGTATTGGTCTGCAATAGCCATCACTTCGGAATCTCGCCCTGCAGCCATTAGGGCAAATTGCACACTTTTCATAGCTTCAGGGGCAAGCTCGTGGCTCGGAAAAGTTTGAACTATATATTGATAGCCCTTGATGGCTTCGTCATAATTGCCCATATTATAATAAGCATCTGCAATTGCATAATAAGCTCGTGGCACTAAACTGCTTTGTGGATAAGCGTTTATCATAAATTTGAAATTATCTATACATTCAGCATATTTATGCTGCTGGAATCGTATCCAACCTATAAGGTATAAAGCATTTGGCGAATATGGAGAATTGCTGTATCTATTGACGAAATCTAATAAAGCTGTAATGGATTGCTCAAATTTCTGTAAGCGATAATATGCGTGGGCAAGTTGATATGCAGAATATTGCCCTTCTTCAGAGTTAGGCGCTATCTTTAGAGCCTTTTGATAAGATTCGGCGGCTTTGGAATAGTTTTTAACTAAATAGTAGCCATCACCTTGACGAGTAAGAACTTCCACAGAGTATGGCGATTTGGGATATTCTTTAACTAATTGGTCGAATACTTTAGACGATTGCTCGAAATTTTTCAGCCTAAAATACGACCAACCAAGCC
Source organism: Bacteroidota bacterium (assembly GCA_022708005.1). Taxonomy (GTDB): domain Bacteria; phylum Bacteroidota; class Ignavibacteria; order Kapaibacteriales; family UBA2268; genus JAKIZN01. Next base: position 3,856 of record JAKIZN010000199.1, read on the forward strand.
CATAGAGCGATTCTTCTCGGCGG